>NZ_JBHWEL010000010.1:77946-118185 GCF_042734135.1 Streptomyces sp. NPDC059668
GAAAACCCCACAACCGTGTGTGCTTCTGACCCACTTGGGCCCTGCCACAAAAACAAACAACAATACCGTTTGGACGGGGCCCCCGCCCAAAACCCGAGTCCCCGCACTACGCGAGCGACTTCTCCACAGCCGCCACGACCTCCACCGCCTCCGGCTCGACCTGCGGCGAGAACCGCGCCACGACGTCCCCGCCCGGGCCGATCAGGAACTTCTCGAAGTTCCAGCGGATGTCGCCGGTGTGACCCTCGGCGTCCGCGGTGTCCACCAGCCGCTGGTACAGCTCGTGCCGCGCGTCCCCGTTCACCTCGACCTTCTCGGTCATCGGGAAGGTCACCCCGTAGGTCGCGGAGCAGAACTCGGCGATCTCCTCGGAGGTGCCGGGCTCCTGCCCCATGAACTGGTTGCAGGGCACACCGAGCACGGTGAAGCCCTGGGCGGCGTACCGCTCGTGCAGCCGCTCAAGACCCGCGTACTGCGGGGTCAGCCCGCACTTGGAGGCCACGTTCACGATGAGCACGGTCTTGCCGCGGTACTGGTCGAGATCCGCGGAGCCGCCCTGCAGAGAATCGATCCGGACGTCGAACACAGAGTTGTCAGTAGTCATGGACGGATGCTAACTCCGCCCGGTTCGGCCCCCCGCCTCAGCCGCCCTGGGCCTTCACGAGCACCTCGCCGGCGGCCGTACGGGAATACAGCACGGACCGCCCGGCCCGCCGCCGCTGGATCAGGCGTGCGTCGAGCAGCACCTTCAGATGCCGGCCGACCGAGCCCAGCCCCTGCCCGGTCAGCGCCACCAGCTGGGTCGTGCTCAGCGGGGAGCCGAGAAGGACGAGGACACCGGCGCGGGCGGGACCGAGCAGCGCGCCCAGGCTCTCCGGCACGTCCGCGGGCCCGGCGTGGGCGAGCGCCCCGACGCACGGGTAGACCACCGCGTACCGGTGCGGCTCCTCCCACGACACCCAGCCGTGGCTCTGCGGTGTGACCGGTACGAAGTACAGCTCGGCACCCGAGATCTCGCGCGGCGGATACTCGTGATGGTTGACCTGAAGCCGGTTGTCGCCGAGCCAGCGCATTCCGGGCCGCAGCGCGTCCAGGGCGGTCGCCCAGCCGCCCTGGCTGAGCTGGGCGCTCCGGGCGACGACGTCGGCCTCCAGGACGCGCCGGCGCCGGGCCCAGTAGGGGCGTACGGTCTCGGCCCAGACGTCGGTGAGGAGATCGGCGGCACGCTCCGGCAGGTCGTCGCGGTGCAGGGCGGCGGGGAGGGGCCCGCGCAGCGCCACGGCGAGGTGGGCCCGGGCCTCCGCGGCCGGCACCTCCCTGACCCGCGCGACCTCCTCCTCGAAACCGGCCTCGCCACGGGGCGTGGGCGTCAGGAAGTCCGCGATCCACTCCCGGCCGAGCCCGGAGCGGATGAGCAGCGCCGTGACCGGGTCCTCGGCCAGCCGACGGCGGTACGCGGGCAGATGGGCGTCGAGCCAGGCACGCTCGCCCGGGTGCGCGGCCGTGCCCGACTGAAGCACCTTGAGACTGGCGAAGGTCTCGGCGAGCGGCGAGAGCACGAAGCGGCTGCGGGCGAGGGTGTCGGCATTGACCTGCCACCACCCCATGTCCGCACCCTGTCCCTTCCGCCCGGCCAGGCCCGCCCCGGCGTCCCGTTCCGTCCCTGCCCGGGCCCGTTCGCGCTCCGAACTTGTTCTCCGGGGCCTGTTGCCGCTCCAAACCTGGCCCCCCGGGCCTGTTCCTGCCCAGGTGGCCGCTCCCGCACCCCTGTGGTCCCGGCATTCCCGCTGGTCCCCGGGCGTCCCTGTGGGCCGGCCCCCGGCGGCTCCCTCGGCGAGGCACCCACCACCCTCATGCTTTCGCCACTCCGCGAAACAATAACGACCGCCTCGTACGCGCCCGAGACTGCGCCCATGCGCAGCTACTCCGACCTCTTCCGCACTCCGGAGTTCACCCCGCTCTTCCTGACGTCCGCGCTCCAGGGAGCGGCCTCGACGGTGGGCGGCCTGGCCCTGGGCACCCTGGTCTACCGGGCGACGGACTCGCCCCTGCTCTCCGCCCTGAGCATGTTCGGCCCGTCCCTCGCCCAGGTACTGGGCGCGACGACGCTCCTGTCCGCGGCCGACCGGCTGCCGCCGCGCGCGACGACGACCGGCATCGCACTCGCCTTCGCCCTCGGTACGGCGGCGGTCGCGCTGCCGGGCCTCCCGGTGGCCGCGATCTTCGGCATCCTCTTCGTGCTCGGCCTGGTCGCCTCGCTGGGCGGCGGGGTCCGCTGGGGCCTGCTGAACGAGATCCTCCCCAGGGACGGCTATCTGCTGGGCCGCTCCGTCTTCAACATGATGAACGGGATCACCCAGGTCGCGGGGTACGCGGCGGGTGGCGTCCTGGTGGCCGTCGTGTCCCCCCGGGTCGGGCTCCTGACGGCGGCGGCGCTGTACCTGGCGGCGGCGGCCGGCACCCGCCTCGGCCTCACGCGCCGCGCGCCCCGTGCCTCCGGCCGCCCGTCGATCGCCCGGACCTGGCGCACGAACGCCCTCCTGTGGTCGCACGGTCCCCGCCGCACCGTCTATCTGCTCCTCTGGATCCCCAACGGTCTGATCGTCGGCTGCGAATCCCTCTTCGTCCCGTACGCCCCCGGCCACGCGGGTGCGCTCTTCGCCTCCGCGGCCTTCGGCATGCTGGTCGGCGACGTGACCACCGGCCGCCTCCTCGCACCGCGCGTCCGCGCGCGCCTGGGCATCCCGTTCCTGCTGCTCCTGGCCACGCCGTACCTCGTCTTCGCCCTCCACCCGGGCATCGCAGTGTCCGCGGCCTGCGCGGCCCTCGCCTCCGTCGGCTTCGGTTCCAGCCTGATCCAGCAGGAACGGCTGATGGCGCTGACACCCGACGAGCTCGCCGGCCACGCCCTCGGGCTGCACTCCTCCGGGATGCTGACCCTGCAAGGCGCGAGCGCGGCCCTGGCGGGTTCCGTCGCCCAACTGACGTCGCCCGGCACGGCGATGACGGTCATGGCGACGGCGTCGATCGCCGTGACGCTGGCGGTCACGCTGTCGGCGTCGGGATCGAGGACGGATCGGGGAACAGGGAAGGGTGCTCCTCCGGACACGAGGTCACAGCCCACGGCCCAGAGCCCACGGCCCACGAGCGGGTGAGCCTCCCTCTGGGCGGTCCCGCCGGGACTCCATAGAGTTCATGGTGACGCGGATGGGGATCCGCCGGGGAGGGGAACGTGCCATGGGCGGCAAGCCGGATCAGGAGCGGGCGGGCAGCGGACCGGTCGACCCCGAGCAGATGATCGCGGAGGCGCGCAAGGCGTTCTTCGTGATGTTCGGGTTCCTTGCGGTCGTCTGGCTGGTGCAGTTGGCCAACTCGACGGGCCACTACGCCCTCTCACGGGACTACGGAGTGGTCTCCGGCGACCTCGGGACCTTGCCCGACATCCTCAGCGCGCCCTTCCTGCACTGGAGTTGGGCACACATCGAGAGCAACTCCGGCCCCCTGTTCGTGTTCGGCTTCCTCGCGGCGTACCGAGGGGTCGCCCGCTTCCTCGGGCTTAGTCTGCTCGTGGCGGTGACCAGCGGACTCACGGTGTGGTTCTTCGAGGGGGGCGGCGTCGACACGGTGGGCGCCAGCGGGCTGATCTTCGGGTACTTCGGCTATGTCGTGGTCCGCGGGATCTTCGACCGCCACCTGATCGACACGCTGATCGGCATCGTCATGGCGGCCTCCTTCGCCTACCTGCTCACCGTCGCCGTACCCGGGACACCGGGCGTGAGCTGGCTCGGCCACCTGGGCGGTCTGATCGGCGGGCTGCTCGGGGCCTGGCTCTTCCGGGACAGGCGCCCACGGTCCCTCCCGACCGGCCGCTCCGGCGGCGCGAGCGGGGGCGGCGCCCGCCGCGCCGCACCGACGGGCGCCGACACCCCGCGCGCGGACCTGCACAAGGAACTCGGCGACCTCGGCCTCCTCTGAGGGCTCCTGGCCACGCCGGCGTCGGGCGTGGGGCCCGCCGAACCGGCTCTCCGGCACGAGTAGCGGGCGAGTGGAAGGGGGTGCCCGCCGGCCCGGTCCGGACGGCACCCCTCAGCTCTTCGGGCCCGGAGTCCAGTCCTGGACGAGCAGTCCGAGCAGTACCTCGTCCAGGAACTCGCCCATCACCCAGGCCGAGGAGCGCAGCACGCCCTCGCGGACGAAGCCGTTGCGCTCGGCAGCGCGCAGCATCGCGGCGTTGTCCGACAGTGTCTCGATCTGGAGCCGCTGCAGGCCGCGCACGACGAAGCCGTAGTGGCACAGCACCGCGACCACGTCGGTGCCGTAGCCCTTGCCGCGGGAGGACGGCAGCAGCCCCAGCCCGATGTGCGCGGACCGGTTGTGGCTGTCGATGTTCCACAGCACCGCATCACCGACCAGCGTGCCGCCGGCCAGCTCCACCACGGAGAACGGGACGTGCCGTTCATCCGTGCCGTCCACGATGAGCCGTGAGTCCTTCGAGCCGGGCGTGACCGGCCGCCACGGCCGGGTGTCGGACCGCGAGTGATTGACCACGTCGTCGTGGAGCTCGGCCTGCAGGACCGGTATGTCGTCGTCGTGCCGGGCCCTGAGCCCGACCTTGCTGCCTTTCAACATGAAAGCTTCCTATCGGACCGGCCCGACCGGCGGCAAACCAATATGTCCTCCGTCTCCGCACCGGAAACCCGCCACCTCCATGCGGCGACGGGCGGCGGACCGCGGACGCCGGCGGCGTCACCGCACCCCGTGTCACCCGGACGGCGCAACGGACACCGACTCACCCGTCCGGCCGACCTGACGTGCCGTCCGCTGCCGTGCCGGGAAGCCTAGGATCCGCCACTAGAGAGAGACGTCGCCTACCCCTGTCTGGCATCGGCGAGCCCACGTCATGACCGGAGGAGACGGGATGCTGCACCGTGCCGGCAGGACCTCCTGGAAACGCTTCGCCCGTGTTCTCGTCCCGAGTGTCATGGCCGCCGCGGCCCTCGGCGTGGGCATGGCCCAAGGAGCACTGGCCGCGTCGTTCCTCATCTCCGGCCAGAAGTTCCAGGTGGCCCTGGACACCCTGGACGCCCGTGGCCTGAGCATCTACGGCACGGTGGACGTGACCAGGCAGGGCACCCTCGTGCCGGTCGTGGTCACCGGGGCCCGCCGTGCGGAGATCAGCGGCCTGTGCCAGTCCGTGGTGGTCCCGATCCCGGTCCTGGGCCCGTACACCCTGCGGGTCACCGGCGGCGAACACCGCCGGGTCGAGGCGTCGGACCTGTTCCTCGACGCGACGACCGTGACGAGCACGCAGGCCAACTTCAACGACCTCGACATCGGCGTGGCGGCGGGAGCGGTCAGCAAGGGCCCGATCAGCCGGGAGGACCGGAACTCCCGGTTCTTCGACCCAAACGGCTTCGCCCAGCAGGCGGACTCGGCCGTCCTGAAGAACGTGCGCTTCACCACGGTCGCGGTCACGGCCGCCACCTTCAATGTCCCGGACCTCGGCGTGCGACTCAGGCAGGGCCACCACGAGTGCTTCTGATCCGTCGGCGCGACATACGCACCTCTCCTCCCGCTCGCCGCGTACTCCCGCCCGCCGAACATCACGGAGAGCTCACGTGTTCTTCCAACAAAGCAGCGGACGCCAGCACTTGGGCGTCGTCGCCCACGACGCCCGACGGGGATTCAGGGCCTGGCGACGCGAACGCCCCTTCTGGGCAGGGCTTTTCACCCTCGCCGCAGGCCTGCCCATCATCTACTTCCCGTACGCGCACCTGAACTTCGGCGCCATCCCCCTGGCCCTGTCGACCTCGGCCGGCGCCGGATCACTGATCATCGGGGTCCTGCTCGTGGCCCTCGCCCTCTCCCTCTGGTTCCAGCAGCAGACGCGCGTGTTCGCGGGGATCACGGTCATTCTGCTCTCCCTCGTCTCCTTTCCCGTCGCCAATCTCGGGGGCCTCCTCATCGGGATGGTCGCCGGCCTGATCGGCGGATCCCTGGCCTGTGCCTGGATCCCCCCGACGGGCACCCCCGAGCCGCGGCCCGCGGCGCCCCAGGTGCCTGCCCCCGTGCCCGTGGGTGAGGACCAGGGTGGCGAGTGACACCTCGACCGGCTGTGCGGCAGCCGGGCGGGAGTCCGCTCCCTGCCGTCCGGGCGACGCGGCGACGAGCCGTTCGACCGGCCGGCTGCTGCGGCCCCTCGCCTGCGCCCTGACCGTGGCCGCCCTGCCGCTGGCGCTCCCGCTCGCGACGCCCGCGGCATCGAGGGCGCTGCTCGCCCCCGGCGGCGTCCGCACGCCCGAACCGCCGGCGGGTGCGGGCCCGCCGGCCGCGCGCATACCGGACCACCGTCCGGCGCACGTCCCCTGGGAGCTGCGCGCCGACAGGCTGGTGCTCCACGGCAGTTCCTTCCACGGCGTGGTCGTCCTCAGGACGGCGACCGGGACCAGGCGGCTGCTGAAGTTCACCGCACGGTCGCTGGACTTCCGCGACCTCGACCTGACGGCGGGCCGCGGCCGCACGGCGACGCGGCTGCGGGCCGAGCCCGCGACCACGTCCACGCTCAGGGACGGGGGCGTGGTGACCCTGTACGCCCAGAAGCTGTACGGCACGCTCGTCGGACTGGGCGGCGCCCCGCTCCCGGCGGACCGGCACGTCACCATCACGCCCGACGCGCTGCCCCCGTGGCTCTCCCGCCCCGCCGCGCCCACCCGCACCATCACCTTCGAGAACGTGACCGTCTCACAGGTCGCCCGGCTCAGCGGCGACATGTCGATCACCGGACAGGCCCTCGGCGCCGCGGCCGGGTGACGGCGAGTCCCTCACCGCGCCGCGGGCCCGTGCGGCACGGACCGGAGTGCCGGGTACGGGACTTCGGGCGGGGCCCGGCCGGAGTCCCTGACGAAGGTCCGGCAGGCGAGACCCACGCATCGGCCGCCGCCCGTTCCCCCTGTCGGAGCCCGGACAACTCCGTGCTAGGTTGCGCTCCTTGATCGTGAAGGTGATGTGGGGGCCTTTCATGAAGCTGGCGCGTTTCTCGCCGCCGACCGCCGCGGCGCTGCTCCTGGGACTGACGACCGTCATCGGTCCCGGCGCGGTCGACTCGCACGCGGCGTCTGACGTACCGCTGCCGATCGCGCACTTCGCGCACATCGTCGTGGACGCTCCGCACGGACACCTGTTCATCAGCGGGGGCGCGGGCACCGACGACATTCTCGTCACCGACCTCGACGGCGGGGACCCGACGGTGATCAGCGGTGAACCGGGTGCCACCGGTCTCGCGCTCTCCGCCGACGGATCCGCGCTGTACGCGGCTCTCCCGGACCAGGACGCGATCGCGACGATCAGTACGGAGAGCCTGACCGAGTCCGCTCGGCACGGCACCGGCGCGGGCACCCGTCCGGACTCGCTGGCCGTCGCCGGGGGCACACTCTGGTTCGCGTACGGCACGACGGGCGCCGGCACCTGCGCCTGCGGGATCGGATCCCTCGACGGGTCCGGAACGGTCACTCTGCGCCAGGATCCGGGCAGTTGGACGGCCCCGCCGATGCTGGCGACGACCCCGACGCCCTCCGGCGTACTCGCGGCCGCCGCGCGGACGGGCGACACCGCCGCCTTCGTCACGTACCGGGCCGGGGGCGGTGCGCTGACCCGGCAGGCCGCGAAGGAACTGCCCGTCCCCGAGCTGAGAGACCTCGCGGTCACGGCGGACGGCCTGCACCTGGCGGTCTCGTCCCGGGCGTACCCCACGAACGACCGTTACCGCACCTCGGATCTGACGGCGGACGGGCGATTCGCCATGCCCGTGGGGCCCGGTGCTGTCGCGGTGGCCTCCGACGGCACCGTGGCCGACGGCGCCGGCGACTACGGGTTCGAGGCGATCCCGGAAACGGGCGAGGGCTACTACACCGCGTACGACTTCGGGTCTCCACGGCGCCTGGCCGCACACGGCCTCGCCTGGGCACCGGACGGGAGCCGGCTCTACGCCGTGGCCGTGGACGCCGCCGGGGGAGCACCCACGCTCCGGACGACCGGTGACCCGGAGACCGCCTGGGTCCGCCTCGTCGGACGGCCGACCCCCACACCACTCGCCCCCGGCGAGGCCTACTCCTTCCGGGCGGGCTTCGCCTCACCTCTCAGCCTCGGTGCCGGAGAGACCATGATTCCGGGCACCGTGCGGATCACGCGCTATGACAGCGCCGATCCGCACGGCGTGCCCGTCCCCGACCCGACGATCACCCCGGCGCGCGTGCCGACCGATTTCTTCGGGTCCTACTCCGTCGCCGGCACCGCTCCCCTCACCGGTCCACTGAGTTTCCGCGTCGACTACTCCGGAAGCGGTCACTACGGCCCGGCCGGCCAGACCTTCGACGTCCCCGTCGCGAAGTACGCGCCCACCATGGTGCTGACCGCCCCGTCCACCGGGGGCCGGGCCGCGCCGCTGGCCGTCACCGGGCGGCTCACCTGGCCGCACGCGCACGTGACCACCGGCGCGGTGCACGTCGTGAAGACCGACCTGGCGCACCCCTCGGGTTACCCGGTGGGCACCGTGCCCGTGGCCGCCGACGGCAGCTTCGCCCTGCACGACACCCCGCAGGCCGGGGGCACGAACACGTACGCCTTCAGCTACGACGGAGGCACGTCCTACCTCCCGGTCACGGCGTCGGCGAAGGTGCAGGTCTCCCGGACCATCCCGAGCCTGAGCCTGACGACCGACGCGAAGTCGTACCACTCCGGCGCGACCGTCAAGCTCACCGCTCACCTGGGGACCACGTACGACTCCCGTGTCGTGACGCTGTACGACCAGCCCGCGGGCAAGCCGCGGACGCAGCTCAAGAGCGGCAGGGTCGACGCGCACGGGAACCTCGTGACGACCTACAAGGTCACTCGCAACACCGTCTTCAGCGCGGCTTTCGCGGGTGACGACCGCTACGCGCCGCGTACGGTGACCGCCGGTGCGGCCCTCACCCCGACGGTCCGGACGGCGATGCAGTGGCCGCTCACCACCACCCGCGTCGGATCCACCACCTACCAGGTCTTCTACAAGTCCGAAGCCACCATGGGCTTCGACCTCCAGGTCACTCCCCGTCAGTCCGGCGGCTGCGAGACGGTGTACGTCGAGCACTACTCCTCGGGGGCCTGGCACCAGGTCACCTCGGGGACCTGCGTGCCCCTGTACTCCGACGGGTGGTACGGCTACAGCCGGAGCCTGAAGCTCTTCACGAGCAACGACCACTACCGGATCCGCGGCCACTACACGCCCCCGGCCAAGGACGCACAGACCGCCGACGTGTGGAGCCAGTGGACCTATCTCACGGTCCGCTCCGGCAGCCCGTCGTGAGGTCGTCGGCCTCGTGGACCGGCCGCCGCCGAGGAGGATTCCGCCGTCCCGGCCGAGGGGTGCCCGGGCAGGTCGGGCGGCTGCCGAACACAGGGCACGGCCGGTCTACTCCGGCGAGGGCTCCGCGGTGAGGACCTGCCCGTTCTTGCCGTTCTCCCCTCGCCTCCCGTTATGACCCCTCCTGCCGTGGTGGCCGTCCTTCCCGTACCGCCCCGGCTTGCCGGTGGGGCCGGTGGGGCCGGCCGGACCCGAGGGGCCCGAGGGGCCGGGCGGCCCCGGGGGGCCTTGCTCGATCCCGTCCCCCTGGAGTTCGATGCGCCGGGCCCGGAGTTCGTCGATCTCCTGTTGATGGGCGACGAGCACGGCCGACTGCGCGACGACCGCGACGGTCAGCACCGCGCCGAGCACAAGGCGGCGCCGCGGGCTGTGCCACGCCTCGTTTACGCTTCTCACGTTATCCCTCACGCTGCGTGACGCTGGAAGGTCGGGCGGGTACGCGGATTCGGGGGACCATGTCGAGTGCCGGAACCCGGACCGGACCGCTGTCGCGGCGACCGGGCCGGCCGCGCTCCTCGACGACCGCCCTCCCGCCGGCCGTCACGCGCCGGGCCGGCGGACCGGCCCGCTCGCGCCGGTGCGGTTCGCCGGGGGCGCCGTCCACACCGCGATCGAGCCCATCCCGCCAGGGGAGTCGAGTACTTCGAGAGCTGGACGGAGGACCGCTCGGCTACGGCGGGACGACAGCGTCTTTGCCGTCCCGTCCGTCCTTCCCGTCCCGTCCGTCCCGCCCGTCCCGCCCGTCCTGTCCGTCCGTCCCGTCCTTGCCCGGCGGGCCGAGGGCGCCGTCCGCGCCGGGAGGACCGGAGGGGCCGGACGGCCCGGGAGGGCCGGGCTCGAGATGCTTCTGGAGGTCGACGGGCTGTGTCTGCAGTCCGTCGAGCTGCATCTGCTGGGCGATGAGTGCGGCCGACTGTGCCACCAACGCGACCGTCAGCACCGCGCCGAGCACAAAAGGGCGCCGCGGGCTACGCAACGCTTCATTCACGCTTCTCACATCGTTCCTCACGTTGTGTAACGGCGAAAGTGTAAGGGACGAGGGCCAGGGGGAAGGTGGAGCGCGTCGCGCGTCTTCCGTCAGTGCGTCGATTGGCGCCGGCCGGTGGGGTTGCTCGTGCGTCGCTGCCGTACGGGGGCGTCCACGGCCGTCGGCCGGCGGATCCTGTACGGGTCGGCTCAGCTCCGTCCAGCTCGGCTTGGCTCAGTCCAGCTCGGCTCGGCTCAACGCGGCCTTTCTCCCGCGTGGTCGACCACGCCGGAGGCCTTGCGGGCGAAAACGTGGGTGAAGTCCTTGGCCCCGTGCCACTGCTGCCTGTACCCCAGGTAGGCGTAGGTCTTCGGGTCCAGGACCAGGGTTCGCCGTATGGGGTATCGGGTGCCGCTGGTGATCTGGACGCCCAGTCCGCGCCGGTGGAGCGCGTCTTCCGTCCCGGCGATGAACCGTACGCCCGGAACGAGTTTCAGGGCTCGGAACAGGGAGGCGTTCACCTTGGGCGGCAGGACCGGAGCGGCTTGCAGGAGCCTGAAGATCGCACCTGCCTCGTCGCCGAGGGTGGGCGTGGCGTCGGGCCGTACTCCCTCGAAGTACAGGGCCCACCGGAGACTCGGGTCGGTCCTGAGCTGTTCGAAGAGAGCGTGTGGCTCGGCGGGCAGCTTGGAGAGTGACTTGTAGATCATGAACGGTGAGTAGGCCTGGCCGATCTCCGGCCTTGTGATCAGCGGGTTGGCGTGGCCGTGTATGTCCGTCCCGCCGAAGGCCATGCGCTTGCCGTCGCCCCGCCACCATCTCTCGCTGGTGTAGCACTGCGGCATGCAGCTCACTTCTGCCAGGTAGGCCCACTGGCGCGGTCCGGGCAGCTGGGCCGAACTCCTCTCGGCGTTCTTCGCCGCCGCCTCCAGCACGAATCCGACCGTGTTCGTCCGCGTGCCCGGGTGGCCGTCCGCTCCGCCGGAGGCGAGCAGCACGCCCGCGGTCACCGCGGCCGCGGTCACCGCGCCGATCGCCGCCCGGCGCACGACACGGGCGGGGCGCCGACCGCGGCCGGCGCGGGCGGGACCACCGCGGCCCTCTTCCACGGCCGCGGCGATCAGCTTCCACCGACCGCCGGCCAGCCGCGCCGCGGTCGGAGCGGGCACCTCCGCCCGCAGTTCGCGCAGCGCGGTCAGATCGTCGAGGTCATGCATGGCCGTCTTCCTCCGACTCGGACGTGGGGGTGGGATCGATGCCGACGAGGGCGCCGCGCATCTTCTTGCGGGCCCGGTTGAGCCGGGAGCGGACGGTGCCCAGCGGGATGCCGAGCGCGTCGGCGACTTCCTGGTAGGAGAAGTCGGCCCAGGCGATGAGCAGCAGCACGTGCCGGTCGCCTTCGTTGAGCCGGTGCAGACCGGCGGCGAGCGGGCTGCGCAGGCTCTGGGCGGTGACCTGGCCGTCGACCGCGTCGGCGTGCGACTCGGTGACGGGGTCGATACCGGTTCTGGCCAGCGCGCGGTAGGCGCGCAGCTCGGTTCTGCGGTGCTTGCCGACGAGGTTCGCGGCGATGCCGTAGAGCCACGGGCGGGCCTGGCGCTGGTCGGTGTTGTAACCGCCGCGCTGCCGGAAGGCGATCAGGAAGGTCTCGCCGACGATGTCGTCGGCCAGGCCACCGGTGCCGAGGCGGCGCGCCACGTACCTGTGGAGTCCGGCGGCGTGCCGGTCGTAGAGCCCGGCGAATATCTCGGGGTCGGCCATCGACTGCGCGATCAGTTCCGCGTCGTCGACGGCCTCTGCTCTCGGAATGTGCCCGATGGAGGCGATCACAGGGTTCCGTTCCTGGGGAGTCTCACCGAGCGTCCCAGTAGGCGCTCACCCGTTATTACCCGGAGCCCTCTTACGGGTTCACGGGCGAGGTGACCGTGGGTTCAAATCCCCTACCCGCCGGACGGGTTGAAGGCCGGTCAGTCCTCGGCCGGACCGGGTGCCGTGAGGTCGATCCAGGGCTTGTGGAAAGATCACGGGATGCTACGACTAACCGACTTCATCATCGACTGTCCGGACACGATGAAGCTGGCAGCCTTCTACTCCGAAGTGGTGGGGCTCCCGGTCAAGGAGGGCAGCGACGAGAACTGGGCCGGCATCCAGTTCGGCGAGGTCGAACTGGCCTTCATCCAGGTGGATGACTACCGCGCCCCGCAGTGGCCCGACAGCGAGCACCCCAAGCAGTTCCACCTCGACTTCGAAGTCGACGACCTCGAGACCGAACAGCGCCGCGTCCTGGCCCTCGGCGCGACCCTGCAGCGGGACTGCACCGGCCCCGACGGCTACGGATTCCGCGTCTACGTCGACCCCATCGGCCACCCCTTCTGCCTCTGCCGCAACAAGGGTGTCGTCTGGACCGATCAGGGCCCCGTCTGGCCCGAGCGCGACCAGGGCGCTTCGAGTGAGCTGAGCGACGGCGTCTCCTGATCGGTAAGGAGCGAGGTCTCCGGCGAGGGTTCATCGACCAGGAAGAACCAGCCACCGGAGACCTCGTGGTCACCCTCCGGGCGATCGCGCCTTCACAGCGTCCGCGCCGTGTGATCAGATCGGCCCGTACCAGCAGGGGGCGGCTCGGGGAGGGTCGCGGAGGAGGGGAAACCGTGATGCCCGCCGTCGCCAGAGAGACGACACAGCCGTGTCCGGAATGCGGCACGGAGATCCGCGGCGACAGCCGGTTCGCCGTCTGGTGCGCCGCCTGCGACTGGAACGTGGACCCTGAGGAGCAGGAGCCGGACCCGGGACGGCTGGAACGAGCCGAACGCGCTCTCGCCCGACGCCATGGCGAACAGCTTCTCGCCGAGATGCTGAGCGGGCGGGAATCGCGCCCGCGGCGCGACGTCTCGGCGGTGACGGCCACCGCGCTCGCCCTGACCGTGCACGGCTTCACCCTCGCTCTTGCCGTCGGCGGTGTCTGGTGCGTGGTGGCGGGCTGGGGCGGCGCCGGCGTGGTGGCGGCCCTGTTGCTTCTGGCGCTGGCCTGGGCGCTCGCCCCGAGGGTTCGCCGCCTGCCCGACGACCGGCCCGTGCTGTTCCGGGCCGACGCGCCCGAACTCTTCGACCTGGTGGACGAGGTGGCGCGCGCGGTCGGCACCCGGAGCGTGCACGCGATCGTCGTGGACGCGAGCATCAACGCGGGCGTCATGACGTACGGTGCGCGCGGCAGGCGGCTGCTGATGCTGGGCATGCCGCTGTGGGAGGTCCTCACGCCGGTGGAGCGGATCGCCCTGCTCGGCCACGAGCTGGCCCACTACGCCAACGGCGACACGCGCAACGGCCTGGTGGTGGGCACGGCGGTGCGCACCCTGTCCCTCTGGCACCACACCCTCCGGCCGCTTCCGCACCCGTCCGCCATCGAGATGGCCGTCAATGCCCTCTACGTGCTGCCACGTCTGCTGGTCCGGGGGGTGCTGGCGCTGCTCGTCCGGCTGACGTCGCGGGGCGGGATGCGGGCCGAGTACCTCGCCGACCGGATGGCCGCCCGCACCGCGTCCACGGAGGCGGCGGTGGGCCTCATCGACCGGTTGCTGATCGCCGAGTCGCTCGGCGTCCTGCTGCGCAGCGAGGCCAACCGTGCCGCCCTCGGTGGGGCGAGGTCCGCCCGGGAGGCCACGGCCCGGGCCGACGAACTGTGGGGAGTGCTCACCGCGTACACGGCGTCCGTCCCGGAGCACGAATACGAACGGCAGCGGCGCGCGGGAGCACGGCGCGGACACCAGGTCGACGCCACTCACCCGCCGACCCATCTGCGGCGCGCCTGCCTGCTCGTCGGGGAGCCCGTCGCGGCCGCGGTGGTGCCGGACATCCGCCGGACCGAGCGGATCGCCACGGAACTTGCCGCGGCGCGAACCGAGGTGGCCAAGCGCGTGCTGCGCGACGGACTCGAGGCCTGAGCCCCCGCACGCCGCCCCCCGCCGCGTGCGGCGCCTCTTGTTCGTATCACTGCCGGCCGCCCTCTTCGACAACTGCCAACCCCCGCAAACGGCACGGCCGTGGCCGGCGACCTCTTCGTCCCGACCTGCCTGGTGAAGCGAGAGGTTGGGGCCATGATCCGCGAGGCTCGCGCCAAGCCGGCTCCGTAGAGCCGTAGAGCCGTAGAGGCAACGCGCTCGTGAGGCTGCATTGGTTTCCGGGTCGTGGCCGCCCCCGTGCGCTCCGGTCCGTCGTCGTTGATGTCAACCGGTGATGTCGGGGGCAGCCGCTGCGCTCGCCGCGCTCGCCGCGCTTGTGGTCTGTTCGGTGGATATCGGCGTGCCGTGCAGGGGCTGACATCCGGCCTGTCGTCACTGTGAGCGATAGCAGAGGTCATTGACGTGTAGCTCTGGACCGGGGCTACCGCCCGAGAAGTAGGAGGCCCCATGGCAGCGTTTCGAGGCGCCCGTCTGCGCGGCGCGATCGCTGTGGCCGGTATGGTGACGAGTTTGGTGGCCATTCCCGCGACGGCCCAGGCTGCGACGACCAGCGTGCCCTGTAACCCGACCGCACTGAAGAACGCGATCACCAGCGCCCACTCCGGGGACACGCTGGTGCTGGCCCACAGATGCGTCTACAGCTACACCACGCCGGACAACGCCAACAACGCTTTGCCCGTGATCACCAAGAAACTCACCATCAAGGGACGCGACGCCACCATCCAACGAGACCCGACGACGGCAGCCCTGTTCCGCATCTTCGAAATCGACGGACCCGGGAACCTGGCACTCAACGATCTCACCGTACGCAACGGCAGCGTCCCGGGTACCGCTGGTGGCAACATCTTCGTCAATCCGGGTGGGACACTCAGCCTCACCCGTAGCGTTGTGACGAACGGCAACGCCACCGACGGCGGCAACATCTTCGCCAATTCGGGTGGGACCATCGACCTCACCCGTAGCGTCGTGCGGAACGGCACCGCCTTCGACGGCGGCGGCTTCTTCATTCTCGCCTCTGCCACCGTGCGGATCCGTCACAGTGCCGTCGTCTACAACACCTCGGCAGCATTCGGCGCCGGCATCTCGAGCAGAGGCGACCTCACCATCGCCGACGGCACCACGATCAGCAATAACACCACGAGCGGCGTGGGTGGCGGACTCGCCAACAGCGGCCCGGCGACGATCGATGATTCCGAGATCTTCTCGAACAGCGCAGCCAGCAACGGTGGCTTCAGAGGTGGTGGAGGGATCTTCAACCTCAACACCGGCAAGGTGAACCTGCACCACACCCGGGTGGAGCACAACACGGTCACCACAACGGCGAACGCGCCGGGCGTGGGCGGGGGGATCTCGAACCAGGGACTGGCCGCCACGGTGACGATCGACGGCGGAAAGATCGGACACAACTCGGCCCAGGGGACCAACGCCCAGGGCGGTGGCGTCTACAACGAGGGCACGCTGAGCACCAAGCGGCTTGAGATCGAACACAACACCTCCACCGGCACGGGTGCCCAGGGCGGTGGTCTGACCAACAACGGTGGGACCGCCACGCTCACCAGCAGCCAGGTGGAGCGCAACACCAGCAGCGCCCCTCCCGGCGGAATCAACAACAAGTCCGGCACGGTGGCCCTGAACAACAGCAAGGTGAAGCACAACAAGCCCACCAACTGCGCCGGCAGCGCAGTCCCGGTGCCTGGCTGCGTGAACTGACCAACCGGCTTAACCCACCGCCTTCCCCAGCTCCCGTCCCGTCCGCCCGCCGGAGGCATTGTCTTGACCATGGCCTGCTCTATGCGGGTGATCGACTCACGGCCTCCGGCCCTGTCCATGTGTGGGCGCGCGGAGGCGCAGCCGTGGCGGAGCGGAGCGGGCCGGAGGCACGTCGTGCAGGACACTCAGCGCGAAGCCATGAGCCACATGGACCGGCTGCTCAGAAAGCGGCCCGGTCGTCAGTGACCGTCGGCGTTGATGTCAGATCTGGATGTCAGAAGGGGACCACCTCCCAAAACTGGGAGGTGGTCCCCTTCTGAACTGGTGCCCCCGGCAGGATTCGAACCTGCGACACCCGCTTGAGGAGCGAGGTGGCGCGACCTGCGGTGTGACCTGTGGGTTCCCCGCCTTGAGCAGGTCCGGCGGCACGCACCACTGTGTACCCCGATTCCCCGTGAGTCCCAGCTCGTTCTGGCACGGATGTGGCACGACCGCTCTTCGTCCTGAAGCAACTAGGTGTGCGTTTGGCGTAGGGCTGCTGTGCCTCTCACCGGCTGCAATGGTCCGCGGCCGTTCGCCGCTGTTCGTCGGCGTTGTCACGCAGTTGGACACTCGCGCGCCGCTCGATGCGAACTGTGGGCGCGTCGGCCGTTGAGGTCTAGCGAGCCCGTCAGCTGGCCGCCTGAGGCTGGTGGTGGTCAGCGACAGACGCGGGGATTGCCGTACTTCACTGCTGTACAGCACCGGTTCGGAAGATGCCGACAAAGCCTGGCCAGCCTGCCATGCCACGGAGCCGGGGTGGAGCGGGCTCGGGGCCTTCGCGCCCCTCGGCGCCCCGCTGCGCCCAGTCAGAACGGGGACGCAGCAGGCATGCTCCGAGACCTGGACTAGCTCACGCCGCCGGAGGCGATCGAGATCCACGGACTCCAGCCGGAACAGTTCTCCCAGCCGATGTCATTGGAGTAGTTACGCAGGCAGACGTTGTAGCGCATGGAGTGATTTTCGTCCATGTCGTAGTTGCAGCTAGTCCAACCGTTGTCCGCGCCGTTGGTGTCCTTGCACTCTCCGGAGCGGCCGTAGTCGGTCTCCCATCGAGTGACGGTGCTCTTGCCATCAGCATCAAGGTCATTGACCCCGACGTAATCACCGTCAGACTGGAAACCTCCAAGACCCGCGTAGTCGTCCGTGTACAGGACTCCAGGCCAGGAACTGGGGTAGCTAACGGCGTAGGCGGGTGACGCAATGAGGATGATGCCTACTGCGGCACCAAGTGCAATGCTGATCTTTTTCAACGTGCGGCACGCCTTTCGCGAGGTAGAGAACACAAGGCCTCGGCCTTGAGTGTCGGTGATCTTAGATGACGATCAGCCAACACGGCCAGCCCGAAGAAGCTTTGGGCTGCATGTGCCGATCCTTCCGGTTTCTCAAAGCCTCAGCGTCACCTGGCCTTTTGTTCCTACCGCTCGCCCCTGCCCTCAACCCGTCTGCCATCGACCCAGGCGCTGTGGAGCGGGCGTGGCCCATGGCACCCATATAGGGTGCGCCATTGCACAAACGACCTGGACGCCAGGGCCCGCATTTGCTTTGCCTGGGTGGATGGCTGACGGGGATGGAACATTCCTCGTTCACGCTTCGTCGGTCATTCCCTCTATGTCAATTTGACCGCTGGTTCTACACCTATCTACAACTCCCCATGCTAGCCGTCTCCCAGTTAACGCATAGTGCGATAGGTCGAGCTCATCCATGAGGCTTAGCGTGGCATTCGCCCCATGTCCGAGTCACCCGGAATAATGAGGTCGGCGGAACGACTTTGGCCAGGAGTTGCTTTGGGGCGAGTGATCATGGCCCCGTAAGCTTCCGGCGCGTCGGGCAGTCTGTGGATCTGCCCGGTAAAGCACGACGTTGGGGCCTTGATCTTCGAGGCTCGCCCCAAGGACGCATCACCCGCCCGGTCGCCGCACTGCCCCGCCTGCGGCACCCACGCCCCGGCCTGGGTCCGCGTCGACATCGACGGCCTGTCCATCGTCACCCACGACGGTGACCTGATCTGCCCGCGCGACCGCTCCTTCGGCTACAGCCCCGCCCCGACCCCGCTGGCGGTGGCCGCGTGACGGACTTCCCCGTCCCTCCGGAGGCCGTGGCTGGTGCTGCGGCCTCCATGGGCACCGATCCCTTGACCCTCGCCGATCTGCTGCGGGTGGCGAACTCGCCGGGCTTCGATCGGTGGCAGGAACAGGTCCGCCGTACCGGCGGCTGCGCCAACCCGATCCGCCTCCAGGGGCAGACCGTGACCCGCGACCGCGCGACCGGGCATGTCCTGTACTCCTACAGCACTGAGCACGAGCCGGGCGGCATGCTCCGGGTCGCGTGCGGCAACGGGCGGGCCTCCCGCTGCCCCTCCTGCGCCTGGACGTATGCCGGGGATGTTTACCACCTGATCCGTGCCGGGATCACCGGTGACAGCCGGATGGGCATCTCCGGCCGGATCCGCCAGCACCCCGGCGTGTTCGCGACCCTCACCGCGCCATCGTTCGGGCCCGTCCACAACCGGCCCGCCTCCGGCTGCTGCCGCTGTGGGAGCTCTCATGCGGAGGGCGATCCGGCGCTCGGCACGGCCCTGGACCCGGCGCGCTACGACTACGCGGGCGCGGTGCTGTGGAACAACCATGCCGGGGACCTGTGGCGCCGGTTCACCATCTACCTGCGCCGTGAGGTCGCCGCGCACGCGGGCCTGACTCAGACGGCTATGCGGGAGGTGTGCCGGGTCTCCTTCGGCAAGGTCGCCGAGTTCCAGAAGCGCGGCGCCGTGCACTTCCACGCCGTGGTGCGCATGGATGGTCCGGACGGGCCCGACAGCCCCCCGCCGGCGTGGGCCACGGTCGCTCTCCTGGACGGCGCCATCAAGGCGGCTGCCGCTCGAGTCTCGGTGCCCGTCTCCGCGGGCGGTGACTTCCCGGCCCGCACCCTGCGCGGGGGGACACAGGTCGACGTGCAGCCGATCGGCAGTCTCGCCGGGGTCGAGCTGACCGATGGGGCGGTGGCCTCCTACGTCGCCAAGTACGCCACGAAGGCGGCTGAGGCGACCGAGACGGTGGACCGCCGGATGGGGGAGATCTCGGAACTCGACAAGCTGCCCCTGCCCGCGCACACGCGACGGCTGATCGAAGCCTGCTCGGACCTGGACGACGCCTACCCCGTTCGTCAAGGTCGGTCGGCATGTCCGCATCCCTGAAAGTGCGCTGACCGCCTTCGTCGCTGAGCACACAGTCCAGCCGGTAGCGGTTCGGCCTGGCGTGCTGCGGAGGGTGGCCTGATGGCGAATCACCAGAGAAGGCGTCGCCGGTTCGGCTCTGTTCGACAGCTCAAGTCCACTCGGTGGCAGGTCCGTTACCGTGATCCGAACACGGGTCAGCTCCGGAGCGCAGAGCAGACGTACGCCACCAGAACCGATGCGGAAGTCGCGCTGACCCTCATTGAAGCGGACGTCACCCGCGGACAGTGGGGCCGATCCGGGCGCGGGCAAGATTCGCTTTGGGGAGTACGCCACCGCCTGGCTGGGGGATCGGAAGCTCGCTGCCCGTTCGCGTGAGCGGCATGAGTCGGTGATCCGGCTGTACCTGCTGCCCACCTTCGGTGAGCATCTGCTGTCCTCGATCACGACGGGACAGGTTCGGGCCTGGCGTACGGCATACCTGACACGGACCGGTGAGCCGACCGTGGTCAAGGCCTACCGGATCATGCGGGCGGTCCTGAACACGGCTGTTGATGACGAGCTGATCCGCCGCAACCCGTGCCGGATCAAGGGCGCCGACAGGTACGACGTGCCGGAACGGCCCGTCCTCTCCGTGGCAGAGGTGTACGCCGTGGCCGATGCGATGGCTCCGCGGTACCGGCTTCTCGTCCTCATGGCCGCGTTCACCGGGCTGCGCTTCGGCGAGCCGGCCTCACTTCGCCGGCGGGAGGAGCAGTCGCTTTCATGAGGGCAAGGCGCAGTGACCGCCTGGTGTGGTGGCGTAGCAAGTCGCTCGCCTCAAAGGCTTGCCGGCGGGCGATCTCTGCCGATTCGAGCGTCTGCTGAAGGCTGGCTGCCTCAACCCGGGTCTCGTCGGTCCAGTCGCGGACCGGGCCGTTCGCTCGGACGTAGTCAGCAAACGACACGCGAGCGGCGTAGGCAGCGGACTGGAGAGCTACCAGGGCTTCGGGAACCTGTATGTCGTCCACCATCGGATGCTAGGCGCAGAGCGTGAGCGGGGGAAACGTTATGGGCCGGACAGTCCGTTGTGGCACGTGTGCGGCACGGCCGTGATCATACGAAAGGGCCAGTTCGGGAGGATCAAGCCTCTGAACTGGCCCTTCATCGTGTGCCCCCGGCAGGATTCGAACCTGCGACACCCGCTTTAGGAGAGCGGTGCTCTATCCCCTGAGCTACGAAGGCGGGACGGATCTCTGGGAGGTCCGGCGACTAGCGTAGCGGATGCGGGCGGGCGGGGGTCGGGGCGTCCGGTCAGTGGGTGATTCGGGTTTCCAGGCCGTCCAGGACGCGGTCCAGGCCGTACTGGAAGTTCGTGTCGCGGGACGTGCGGGGGTCCTTGCCGCGTTGTTCGGCGTAGCCGTCGCGGAGGTGGGGGTAGGACTCGGCGGCCTGTTCGGCGGTGGGCCAGACGTTGTTGACCCAGTCCTGTTCCGTCTGGCCGCTGCGGGCGAGGACGTTCAGGTAGGCGGCCTCGCTGGTGGCCATGCCGGTGACGTACGCGACGAGGGTCGACGCCGCCTGGTCGGCCTCGGTGGCGGGGAGGCCCGCGCGGGTGAAGAGGGCGAGCATGCCCTCGGCCAGGCGCATGGCGTTCGGGCCGAGGTAGGACATGCCCATCTCGCCCAGTACCGAGGCGATCCAGGGGTGGCGCAGCATCGTGCCGCGCAGGCTCTGCGCGCAGCGGACGGCGTCCGCGCGCCAGGTCGCGGAGCCGGAGGAGACGGAGGGGTCCGAGGGGTCGGAGGCTCCGGGGGAGCCGGGTGACTCGGGGACTTCGATCTCTCCGTAGATCTCGTCGATGGCCAGTTCGATGAGCTCGTCCTTGTTGGCGACGTGCCGGTAGAGCGAGGTGGCTCCGGCGCCGAGGCGGGTGCCCAGCTTGCGCATGCTCAGGGCGTCGATGCCGTCGGAGTCGAGCAGGCGCAGTGCCTCGGCGACGATCTGGTCCCGGCTCAGCGCCGGCTGTTCGCGGCCGGACCGGGGGCGGGTCCAGACGGACGGGACCGGCTGCGGGGCCCGCGGGGCCTCTGGGGGCTGCGAGGACCGAGGCGGCCGGGGCGACTTCGGGGCCTCGGCCTGCTGGCCTGCCCGCTCCTGGCGTGGCATGCGGCGTCCTCTCTGCCGGTCCGTTCTCCCGGTCCGTGCGGTGCGCACACCCTACCCGATTCGGTACGCCGTTCTCTCTTGCGCACAGTGTACGCAGACTCGTACGGTGTTCCCCAGAGCGCACAGCGTGTGCAGTGTGTGCGGCTCAGTCCGTTCGCGATGTCCGAGACCTTGAGGGGTATGGAGATGGACCGTCATCCGCGCCGCTGGCTCATCCTGATCGTGTTGTGCCTCAGCACCCTGGTGCTGGTCGTCGACAACATGGCTCTCACCGTCGCGATCCCGACGATCGCCGAGGACCTGGACGCCGGCACCCAGGACCTCCAGTGGATCCTCGACTCGTACATGCTGGTCTTCGCCGGGCTGCTGCTGACCGCGGGCAGTCTCTCCGACAGGTTCGGGCGGCGCAGGGTGATGGTCGTGGGGCTCGCGCTCTTCGGAGCGGCCTCGGTGGTGGCCATGGAGGCCGCGACGCCCGGGGCGCTGATCCTGGGCCGGGTCCTGATGGGTGTCGGCGGCGCGCTGGTGATGCCCAGCACCCTGTCGATCCTGGTCACCGTCTTCGACGACGCGGAGCGGCCCAAGGCGATCGCCGCCTGGAGCGCGGTCGCCATGGTCGGTCTGGTCGGCGGTCCGGTGCTCGGCGGCGCGCTGCTCGCGCACTTCTGGTGGGGGGTCGTCTTCCTCGTCAACATCCCGATCACCGCGCTCGCGATTCTCGCCGCCCTCGTCCTGATGCCCGAGTCCAAGGGACCGTGGCGCAGGGCCGACCCCGTCGGCATGGTGCTGTCGATGGTCGGCATGACCGCGCTGATCTGGACGATCATCGAGTTCCCCCAGGGCGGCCTGAGCCACCCGGGCACACAGTTCTCGCTCGCCGCGGCCGTGCTCGGTCTGGCCGGGTTCGGCTTCTGGGAGACCCGCTGCTCCTCACCGATGATCCCGGTGTCGCTGTACCGCAACCGCGTCTTCACCGGAGCCAGCTTCTCCCTCGTGCTGCTGACTCTCTCCCAGGGCGGTCTGATGCTGGTGCTGACCCAGTACCTGCAGTTCGTCCTCGGCTACTCCGCCACCCGGACCGGTCTCGCCTTCGCCCCGCTGGCCCTCGCCACCCTCGCCTTCAACAGCGTCGGTGCCGCGCTGCTGCCGAGGACCGGCAACCGGGTCATGGTGGTCCTCGGTCTGCTGGTCATCGCCTCCGGGTTCGGGCTGCTGTCCACGCTGGACCCGCGGAGCGGCTGGGGCGTGCTCGCCGGTGCGATGTGTCTGATGGGAGCCGGTGGTGGTCTGACGATGCCCGCGGCGATGGCGGCCATGATGGGGGCGATCCCGGACGAGCACGCCGGGGTGGGCTCCGCGCTCAACGACACCGTCCAGCAGGCCGGCGCCGCACTCGGCGTCGCCGTCCTGGGCGCGGTCCTCTCCAGCACCTTCACCGGCCACATGCCCGCCGACGCCCCGGCCGACGCCCGCCGCTCCATCGGCGCCGCCCTCTCCGTGGCGGCCCGCATCGGCGACACCTCCCTGTCGGCCTCCGCCCACGACGCCTTCACCAGCGCCATGTCGGCGAGCTTCCTGGCCGGTGCCGGGGGCGTCGTGATCGCGGCTGTCCTCGCCGTCTTCCTGATGCGGGGCGGCAAGGCGGTCGCGGACGGCGGCGCGCGGGCGGAGGCAAAGGAGAGTGCGGAGGCGAAAGCGAGTGCGGAGGCGAGTGCGAGCGAGTGCGCGAAGGAGAGTGCCGCTTCGGCAGCGGACGCGGTCCCGCTCGCGGGCGTGAACCGCTGACGGGAGCGTGACCCTGGCGCGGGAGCGTGAACCGTCGACGCGAACCGCCGGCGATCTCACGCGGCCCCCGCCGCCCACCCCACCCATGTCACCCCCGTGTCCGGCCCCCCGTGGCCGGACACGGGCGTTTCACGTCGTCAGACGCACGCGGCGCGAGGGCCACCCCGCCCACCCGTTCCCCGTACACGGAGAAGACCCTCGCCCACCCGTTCCCCACGCCCGTTCCTCACGCACGCGGAACCCGCCGGAACCGCCCCGCGACCCGCAGATCCGCCTCGATGCTCCCCGCCGTGGCCAGCAGCTCGGGCAGTACCTCGTCGACACACTGCGCGGACGTACGACGGCTGCTGTGCATCGCGACATTGACGGCGGCCACCACCCGCCCGCCTCGGTCGCGGACCGGGACGGCGATGGAGCGCAGCCCCTGCTCCAACTCCTCGTCGACGAAGGCGTACCCCTCGTCCCGTACGCGGTCCAGGGCCGCCCTCAGCCGGCCGGGGTCCGTGATCGTGCGCGGGGTCAGGGGGCGCAGCTCGGTGAGCGGCGGCTCGGGCAGGTCCGCCAGCAGCACCCGGCCCAGCGAGGTCGCGTACGCGGGCAGGCGGGTGCCGACGGTGATGTGGACGCTCATGATGCGGCTGGTGGTGATGCGGGCCGTGTACCGGATCTCGTCGCCGGTCAGCACCGCCAGGGACACCGACTCGCCCAGGCGCTGCGAGAGCCCGGTGAGGTACGGGGTCGCGATCTCGGCGAGCGAGGTACGGGAGAGCGGCGGGAAACCGAGGCCCAGCACGCGGGGGGTCAGCCGGAAGACGTGGGCGTGCGCGGTGACGTATCCGAGGTGTTCCAGGGTGATCAGCGCGCGGCGGGCGGTCGCGCGCGCCAGCCCGGTGGCCTGGGCGACGCCGGTGAGGGTCAGTTCGGAGCGGCCCTCGCCGAAGGCGGTGACGACCGTCAGACCGCGGGCCAGCGACTCGACGAACTCCCGGCCCAGTTCCTGCTTGGACGCGCCGGTCCAGACGGCGAGGCCGGCAGGGGCGGCGGGCGTGGCGGGTGCGGCGGACGTGGCCGGCCGGGCCCGGCTCAGCTCCCGCTCCATCGCGGTCACGGCCGCCCGCAGTCGTGGCAGCAGGGTGTCGCGCAGACCGGCGGCGGTGTGCCGGCTGGTGTGGCTCACCACGCTCACCACACAGGCGATCCGGCCCGCGTCCCGTACGGGCATGGCGATGGCGACCAGGCCCGGTTCGATCAGCTGGTCGTCCAGTGCCCAGCCGTCCTCCCGTGCCGCGGCCGTACGCCGCTCGAAGTCGTCGCCGAGGGCAGGGAGCGGGCGGGCTTCCGTGGAGGGTGGCCGACCGGCGACCGGTGGGACCGGAGTGGGGGACCGGTCGGCGTACGGCGCGCCGGGGGCGTCCCGTCGCTCGGAGTCGTCCTCGGCCGCGGCCTCGATCGGCCGGCTGCGTGCCGGGACGGCCGGAAAGCCGCGGTCCTCGGGGTCCGCGGCACGGCGTTCCCGCCACCGCGCCCATTCCCGCTCGCCCCACTCGGTGGCGAACAGCGGTCCCGGCGCGGTGCGTTCGGCGGGCAGCAGGTCACCGATGCGGAAACTCAGCGACATGGCGCGGCGCCGGGTCGCCTGGTGGATGAAGCGGATGCCGTCCTGGTCGCCGACCGCGAGGGACACCGACTCGTCGAGCTCGTCGGCGAGGGCGTCGGCGTGCGCGTCGAGGAGGCGGGGCAGGCGCAGGGCGGCCAGGTAGGCGTTGCCGAGTTCCATCACGCGGGGGGCCAGTACGGCGTCCCGGCCGTCGAGACGTACGTACCCCAGGTGGGCCAGGGTCGCCGTGATGCGGTCGACGGTGGACCGCGCGAGCCCGGTGGACCGCTCCAGGCCGCTGAGGCTGGACACCCCGTCGGCCTCGGTCAGCCGCCGCAGCACCGCGATGCCGCGGATCAGCGGGGTGACGGCCTCGACGGGAACGGCGCCCCCGGTCCCGCTCTCTCCTCCCGCCCGTCCGGCCCCCGCACTCCGCGCCCGGCTCCCGTCGCCCGGGGCCGCCCCGACGTTCGATGGCATGTGCTCTCCGTTGCGGCTCTCGATGGAGGGGGTCCGAATGGGTCGGACGGGATCCGGAAGAGGGTGGGGCGGACGTGGGTCGGACGGGATGCGGACGGGATGGGTAGGAGTCCGGCGGGGGCTGGAGGGGTCCGGAAGGGTCTGTGGAAGGGTCCGGGAAGAGCCTCCCGGGGCTCTCCTTGGGCAGAGATCTTCGGGCTCTCCTCGGGCGGACGCCCGGAAGACACACGGTAGTGCTTAACCGGTCGACTCAGCAGGTCGGCGGCGTCCGCGCCGGTGGCCGGCGGGAGGCCGGTGGCGGGGCGCGGGGAGGTCAGCGCCTTGTCACGGACACCTCGTAGTCGCCCGCGGGATTCGCCCCCGTGACCGCGATCGTGACGCCGGTCCCGGGGTCCTTGAAGGACTCGCCGACGGTGAAGGGGGCGTCGGAGAGTTCCGCGTGGACGTTGGGGCTGCGCGTGCAGCCGCCGCTGTTCTTGTGGGAGTCGTAGACGGTGATGGGGCCGCTTCCGGTGTCCACGCCCGCGTCGACCTTGTAGACGAGGATGCCGGGGCGGCAGATCGCGGTGTCGTTGCCGCCGGGGGTGCGCAGTTCGAGGGCGAAGCCCGTCCGGGCGCCGGTGGGGACGAAGACGAGCTTGGCGCCGCCGGAGCGGGACAGCGGGGTGAGTGTGTACTTCGTGGTCCCGGACTGCGCGGCACAACTGACCTGCGAGTCGTCGAGCCAGCCCAGTTTCCATTTGTGCCAGCCGAGCAGGTCGTTGTCGGCACCCCAGTCCTCGCTCATGATGTCCCAGTGGCCGACCGAGCCCCCGCCGTCCTGGGTGTAGAGGTCGGGCAGGCCGAAGGTGTGCCCGTTCTCGTGGGGGAGCACCCGGAACCCGGTGTCGGGGTAGGAGCCGGAGCCGTCGTCCTGGCGGCTGTAGACGAAGGACGCGTTGGAGACGGGGACACCGTCGGCGACCGGGGCCTCGGCGTTGCCGGCGAAGGTGACGGACAGGACGGTGTCCAGGGCGGAGGGCCCGGCGTTCGGCGTCACCAGCACGTTCAGGAGGTCGTACGAGTGGAAGTCCACCTCGGGGTCGGCCGCGGCCACGATGTCCTGGACCAGACCGCGGTACCCGGGATCGAAGGGCGCGCCGCGTTCTATGCCGTACGCGCTGAACGGCTTGGGCATGCGCAGCCAGTGACGTATCGGGGTCTCGGGGCGGTAGTCGAGGCGGCCGTAGGAACTGGTGCGGAACCAGTCCTGGGTCTGCGGGAAGAACTCGCCCAGCCGGTCGAGCGCGCTGCCCTGACCGGGAGCGTCGGAGAAGTCGACCATCACCGTGAGGGCCCGGACCGTGCCGGTGGAGCGGGCGTATCCGGGGAGGGTGGGTATCCCTTCCCCCATCTGTACGCCCTTCGGGCCGCTGATCATGCAGGGACCGAGCGCCGTCGAGCGCCCCAGCGCGATGGAGCCCGCCGCCGTGGAGCCCGCCGTGAGGTGCCCGGTGCCGGCGGAGGTGCTGACCGCCAGCGTCAGAAGGGTCACCGAGGCCAGGGCGGCCACGCGGCGCCGGCGTATCCGGTGGCTGGTCGGCTGCATGCAGGGGTCCTTCGTTCACGGCAGCCGCCCGGTCACCGACTGCACCCTGTGCGATCACCCTGTGTCGACGGATGCGCGGGCGCTCGCTGGAAGAGCCCGATCGTGGGTTTCTCGCGGAGAAGGGTGTGACGCGGGTCACAGGGAATGAGGAAGGATCGGGGAAATAACCGGGGATGGTTTCCCCGTTTGGCATAGGTGTCCGAGTGAAAACGGGGAGTGAATCCCCGGATCACACCAGAGCCTTCACCTACTTCCGAGGAGCACGCCGTGGAGACCGCCACCCCCGTGAAGCGTCGGATGCCCCGGCCCCGAGCCGATGCGCTGCGCAACCGGGAGCGGATCGTCGCCGCCGCGCGTGAGATGTTCGTCGAGTTCGGCCCCGAGGTGCCGTTCGACGAGATCGCCCGCCGCGCCGGCGTCGGCAACGCCACGGTGTACCGCAACTTCCCCGACCGCGACGCGCTCGCGCGGGAGGTCGTCTGCTCGGTCATGGACCGCACGTCGGAGTGGATCGAGGCGGCACTCGTCGAGGGCGGCGACGCCTTCGACGCACTGAGCCGCTTCGTGCACTTCTCGGCGGACGAGCGGATCGGCGCCCTGTGCCCCATGCTCTCGGCGGCCTTCGACCAGAACCATCCGGATCTGTACGCGGCGCGCGAACGGACCGTGGACCTGATCGAAGCGCTGATGAGGCGTGCCCGCGAGGCCGGCCAGTTGCGCTCCGACGTGGAGTCCGGGGACCTGATGGTCGCCGTCAGCCAGCTCACCCGGCCGTTGCCCGGCACCGCGTGTCAGGGCATCGACCGGTTCGTACACCGTCATCTGCAGCTGTTCCTGGACGGTCTGCGGGCACCGGCCCGCTCCGTACTGCCCGGAGTGGCGGCCACCGTGGAGGGCCTGAGAACAGCCTGACCGACCAGACCCGGGCGATGAGTTCGGCGCGCGGCGCCGGTCCACGGCCCGACAGCCAGCCCGTAACCCGTAGCCCCGTAGTCCATGACCCGTGACCCGTAGTCCGTAACCGCGATCCGTAGTCAGCGATCCCGTCATCCGTGTCGGCCATCTCATGGTCGGCCGTCCGTCACCCGCGCGGCGCACTGTGCACCGTGTACCGCGCACGGTGCCGGTCCACGGCTCCCGGACCGCGGGTGCCGGACGCCGGATTCCGGACCCCCAAGCCTTCGGCCGTCGACGAGGACGAGCCGTTTCTTTCCCTCACCTTTTTCACTGCGAAGTACCGGAGTGGGTATCCCCATGTCTTCATCAGCAACACCGACAGCGACGGCGGCAGCGGCCGACGCGCATTCCAACCGCTGGAAGGCCCTCGCCTTCATCGCGCTCGCCCAGCTGATGGTCGTCCTCGACGCGACCATCGTGAACATCGCGCTGCCTTCCGCCCAGCGCGACCTGGGGATATCGGACGGCAACCGGCAGTGGGTCATCACGGCCTACGCCCTCGCCTTCGGCGGCCTGCTCCTCTTCGGCGGCCGCATCGCCGACCTGTGGGGCCGCAAGCGCACCTTCGTCACCGGCCTGATCGGCTTCGCCGGCGCCTCCGCCCTCGGCGGTGCCGCACAGGGCGAGGCCCTGCTGCTCGGCGCCCGTGCCCTCCAGGGCGCGTTCGGCGCGCTGCTCGCGCCCGCCGCGCTCTCCCTGCTCGCCGTGATGTTCACGGACGCCAAGGAGCGCGCCAAGGCCTTCGGCATCTACGGTGCGATCGCCGGTGGCGGTGGCGCCGTGGGCCTGATCCTGGGCGGTTTCCTCACCGAGTACCTCAACTGGCGCTGGACGTTCTTCGTGAACATCCCGTTCGCGATCATCGCCGCCCTGGGCGCGTACTTCGTCATCCGTGAGCCGGCCGGTAGCCGCAACCGTTCGCCGCTCGACATCCCGGGCGTCGTCCTGTCCACCCTCGGCCTGGTCTCCCTCGTCTACGGCTTCACCCGCGCCGAGTCCGCCGGCTGGAGCGACTCCAGCACGATCGGCCTGTTCGTGGCCGCGGCGGTGCTGCTCGCCTCCTTCGTCCTCGTCGAGTCCAAGGTCAAGGCTCCGCTGCTGCCCCTGCGCGTGATCACCGAGCGCAACCGCGGCGGTGTCTACCTCTCGCTCGGCCTCGCGATCATCGCGATGTTCGGCCTGTTCCTCTTCCTGACCTACTACCTGCAGATCGTGAAGGGCTACTCGCCGGTGAAGACCGGCTTCGCCTTCCTGCCGATGATCGCGGGCATGATCACGGGCTCCACGCAGATCGGCGCCCGTCTGATGACCCGGGTCCCGCCGCGGCTGCTGATGGCCCCCGGCTTCCTGACCGCCGCGATCGGCATGCTGCTGCTCACCCAGATGGAGATCGGTTCCTCGTACGCCGGTCTGCTGCTCCCGGCCCAGCTGCTGCTCGGCCTCGGCATGGGTACGGCGTTCATGCCGGCCATGTCCCTGGCCACGTACGGTGTCCAGCCGCAGGACGCCGGTGTCGCCTCCGCGATGGTCAACACCTCGCAGCAGGTCGGCGGCGCGATCGGTACGGCTCTGCTGAACACGATCGCCGCCTCGGCGACCACTTCGTACATCGCGGACCACATCGGTGGCGCCGCCTCCAAGCCGCAGCAGCAGCTGGTCCAGCTGCAGGGCCTGGTGAACGGCTACACCAACGCGATCTGGTTCGCCGTCGGCATCCTGGTGCTCGCCTCCGCGATCGCCGTGACCCTCGTCAACACCGGGCGTCCGGACATGTCCTCGACCGTCGGTACGGGCGAGGGCGCCGAGGACGAGATCAAGGTGCCCGTGATCGCCCACTGATCACCCGTCGCACGGGTACTTCGCGTACGGGCGCGGGGTGGGGACGCCTCGCCCGTACGAATCCCAGGGTCCGCCCCGGTTCCGAACTCGTCGGAGCCGGGGCGGACCCGCGTCCGAGGACCCGCCTCCGAGGACCCGCGTGGCGCACGCCCGCGTCCGGGGAGCCGCGTCCGCGGACCCGGCGGGGCGCTACCGCAACCAGGGCAGATCCGCGCCCGCGTCCTTCGGCTGGAGTCCCTCGGCGATGATGCGCATGGCGTCGCCGAGGGCCTTGTGCTGTTCGGGGGTGAGCCGGTCGAAGAAGGCCTGGCGTACGGCGCTGACATGGCCCGGGGCCGCTTTGCGCAGCATCTCGTAGCCGTCGTCGGTGAGCACCGCGAACTGGCCGCGCTTGTCGGAGGGGCAGTCCTCGCGGCGCACCCAACCGCTCTTCTCCAGGCGGGCGATCGCGTGCGAGAGCCGGGAGCGGGTGATCTTGGCGCTCATGGCCAGTTCGGTCATCCGCAGGCGGCGGCGCGGCGCCTCGACGAGTTGGACGAGCAGCCCGTAGTAGACGTGCGGCATGCCCGCGTCCCGCTGCAGCTGCCGGTCGAGATGGTCCTCGAGGAGGGTGGCGGCGTGCATGTACGCACGCCAGGTGCGCTGTTCCTCTTCGGTGAGCCAGCGCGGCTCTTCAGCGGGTGCGGATGCCGTGTTCATGTACTCCACTGTACGAGCCTCTTCTTGAAGGTTAAACAAGTCGGGGGTAGAGTCGTCGATCAGAGCTTGAGACTTCAAATAACTGGCTGATCGGTCCTACGCTGAATCCCTCGGGAGGGAGTAGCCGCCATGTCTGTCGCCGTGCCTGACGTCACCGAGGGGCGTGCCCCACAGGAGCGCATGCCCGCCCTCTATCTCGGTCACGGCGCCCCGCCGCTGGCCGACGACCCGCTCTGGCCCGGCCAGCTGGCCGCCTGGTCCGCCGAACTGCCCCGCCCCAAGGCGATCCTGATGGTCTCCGCCCACTGGGAGGAGGCCCCGCTGGCCCTCGGTGCGGTGGAGACCGTACCGCTCGTGTACGACTTCTGGGGCTTCCCCGAGCACTACTACCAGGTGCGGTACGCGGCCCCCGGCGCCCCCCGGCTCGCCGACTCCGTACGGAAGGTGCTGCGCGCACCCGGCATCCCCGTCCAGGACATCCCGGACCGCGGTCTCGACCACGGCGCTTACGTGCCCCTGGTCGAGATGTTCCCCGAGGCCGACATCCCCGTCCTGCAGATCTCGATGCCGACCCTCGATCCGGTGAAGCTGATGGACATCGGCCGCAAACTGGCCCCCCTGCGTGATGAGGGCGTCCTGATCGTCGGCTCCGGATTCTTCACGCACAACCTGGCGGCGCTGCGGCAGGGCGGCGTGCCGTCCTGGTCGGCGGAGTTCGACGACTGGGGCCACCGGGCCCTGGACGCCCACGACTGGGACGCCCTGCTCGACTTCACCCGTAAGTCGCCGGCCGGTCTGCTGGCCCACCCGCGTACCGAGCACTTCGCCCCGCTGTTCGTGACGATGGGCGCGGCGGACGCCACGGGCGAGCTCGACGGCCAGAAGACCGTGATCGACGGCTTCTGGATGGGACTGGCGAAGCGGTCGGTGCAGTTCGGCTGAGTTCGGCCCCCCCCGGCCCCCCGGCCACCCGGTCGCCCGGCCCCCGGTCTGCCGGCGGGGCCGGGCCTGGCTGTCGGTGGGTCAGAGCTCCTTCTCGTACCAGGCGACATCCCAGTAGCGGCCGAACTTCCGGCCCACCTCCCGGTAGGTGCCGACGTGCCGGAACCCGAAGCGTTCGTGCAGCCGCACGGACGCTTCGTTGGGCTGGGCGACGCCCGCGTAGGCGCGGTGCAGGTCCTCTCCGGACAGGGCCTCGAAGAGCGCCTCGTAGAGAAGCGTGCCGATGCCGCGGCCCCCGGCGCCGGGGGCGAGATAGACGGAGACCTCGACCGAGGTGCCGTAGGCGGGCTTCGGGCGAAAGCCGCTGGATGTGGCGTATCCCAGAATCCGCCCGCCCCCGGGTTCCCGGTCGGTGTCCGTGGCAACCATCAGGCGGTGCGGGCCGTCTTGCAGGTGGGAGAGCAGCCACGGACGGCGCTCCTCCGGTGTGAGAGCCGCTGTGTCGAAGGTGATCGGCGTCTCGCGTACGTAGTGGTTGTAGATCTTGGTGAGGGCGCCGAGATCACTCTCGACCCCCGCCCTGACCTGCACATCTGTACGTTCTGACGTCATCTGACCCCCTGCTGTGGCGGCACAGGGTACTGCATGATCAGAAAAATAGGGCAACGGGTTGGGAATTCTGTCCGGATTCCAGTCGTTGTTTCCTTCGGATGCCGGGCACTCGGGTGAGTGGCCGAGCCGCCACCAGGACTCGCAAGCCCTCCCCCAGCTCTCGGCTCCGGCCCGAGCGGGGGGTACACCGATACGCAAGGGAGCACGCATGGCAACCCGTGCCGTCGCCCGTCGTCAGTCCGCCACCGGCGAGACCCGCGACGCGGCACGCAGTGTTCGCGCCGTAGGCGGCGAAATCGCCGACCGCGACCTGGTCGGCATGTACCTCGACGAGATCGCGCGCACACCTCTGCTCGACGCCGCCAAGGAGGTCGAGCTGTCCCAGACCATCGAGGCGGGTGTGTTCGCGCGGCAGATCATCGACGGCGAGGTGGATACCCCCAAGGCGGACGCGACCCGTGACGAACTGGAGGCGCTCATCGCCGAGGGTGAGCGGGCCAAGGACGTCTTCATCCGCTCGAACCTGCGGCTGGTCGTCGCGGTGGCGCGCCGCTACCCCCGCAGTGGCCTGCCGCTGCTGGACCTGATCCAGGAGGGCAACGCGGGCCTGGTGCGCGCGGTCGAGAAGTTCGACTACCGCAAGGGCTTCAAGTTCTCGACGTACGCGACGTGGTGGATCCGCCAGGCCATCACGCGTTCCATAGCCGACCAGTCGCGCACGATCCGCCTCCCCGTGCACCTCGTCGAGGAGCTGGGCCGGATCCGCCGTGTGCAGCGCGAGTTCAACCGGAAGAACGGCCGTGAGCCCGAGCACGCGGAGATCGCCGCCGAGCTCGACTCGACCCAGGCCCGCGTCGGTGACGTCCTGGACTGGGCCCGCGACCCGGTCTCGCTGAACATGGCGGTGGACGACAACGGCGACACGCAGTTCGGTGACCTCCTGGAGGACACCTCGGCCGTCTCGCCCGAGCAGTCGGTGCTGACGCTGCTGCGCAGCGAGGAGCTGGACGACCTGATCGGCCGGCTCGACCAGCGCACCGCCTCGATCATCAAGATGCGGTACGGCATCGACGACGGGCGCGAGCGCACGCTCACCGAGGTCGGCAAGGAGCACGGCCTCACCCGTGAGCGCATCCGCCAGATCGAGAAGCACGCGCTGCTGGAGCTGAAGAAGCTGGCCCGCGACACGGGCTTCGACGCGGCGGCGTGACGAGGTCCGCGTGACGAGGGTGATGTGACGAGGGGTGACGGACGGTGTGGTGAGGGTGACGTGACGAGGGCTACGTAATGAGTGGGCGTAGTTCGCGCGGTTCGCGCGGTTCATACCGTTCCGCTCCGCGTATGGTTCGTAGGGATCCGAAGCACCCGTCCGGTCCGTCCGGGCGGTGCGGCCGATCCGTATCCGCTTGAGGTCGGCCATATCTCGACCGCACATGGCCATGTAACGCCGCTTCAAAATGCTGAGCTCTGGGCACAAGACTTCAGGGCCCAGGGTTCAGGGTCCCGGGGCGCAGGCCCCAGCCCCCCCCAGAACCGAGTCCCGACGCACTCCCCCCCCCCCGCGCCGGGACTCTTCCAGAGCCGAGCTTCGGCGCCTTCCCCCCCCTGGCGCCGGGGCTCGGCTCCATTTTTCGTCCTGGTCCGGTGACTCGATCGGCGCCTTGGTTCCACGACTTGCTTCCGTGGTTCCGAGTCTTCGTCCCGCGCCTTCGTTCGTCCGAGGGCGGTGACGAGGGGCGGCCCGGGATTCCGGGCAGGCCGACGGGCCACCCCGTACCTGAACCCCGGGGTGACCCGGATGGCAGAGTCTGCCACAACGGCATAACCTGCCGACCGTGACCGGTACCGAACGCACGGCCCGCGCGGCCGCCGCCCGTGCCTCCGCCGCCCACGCCGGGAATTCCCCGTCGCGGAGCACCGGCACGGACGTGAGCGCCGGTGGTGGTGCCGTCGCCGGTCTCTCGCTGACCGAGCGGCGGAAGGCCGCCACCCGGATGGAGATCGCCCGCGCCGCGGCGGAACTCTTCATGAGGCACGGCCTGCGGGCCACCCGCGCCGAGGACATCGCCCGCGCCGCCGGGGTCGCGCCGCGCACCTTCTACCGCTACTTCGCCGGCAAGGAGGAGGCCCTCGGACCGCTCTTCTCCGCGGGCGTCGACAGATGGGCCGAGGCGGTACGCGACGCCCCGGCCGGCCTGTCCGTCCCCGACGCGCTGCGCCATGCCGTCGTCCAGACCCTCACGCCCGGCGTCGGGGTGCGCCCGGAGTCCATGGAGTGGGTCCGCTCCCTGCTCCGCCTGGCCGAAGGGAGCCCCGCCCTGCTCGGAGTGTGGGGCGAGGCGTGTCAGGGGGCGGAACGGACACTGGCCGGGGTGCTGGCGGCGCGGCTCGCCCGGGGGGAGGGTGCCGCGGGCGGTGGTGTGCCGGACGGCGCCACCGCGGACGGAGGCGCCGCCGGTCATGCCGGTGCGGCGAGCGGTGTCGGGGCGGGACGCGTGACGGCTACCGGGGTCCGGCTCAGTGCCGCGGTCGCCGGCGCCGCGGTGCGGGTGGCGGTGGAGACCTGGGCCGCCGGCGACGACCCGGCCGACGGGCCCGCCGGACCGGTGCCGCGCGCGCTCAGCCACCTCGAAGCGCTACGCGACTTCCCCTGGGGCACCGTCTGAGGGACGCGCCGCGTACGTCACCCGATCACGGTGTCGAAGTCCTCCGCGCCGCCTGTCGCCCGGGTCAGACGCTCGCCCAACTCCCTTATGCAGTCGACCAGTTCCGGCGGCCGGTGTGCCGTGAACTCGCAGTCGACCAGAGCGATCCGCACGGCCAGCCATTCCACCGAGTCACCGGCGGACGACCGCAGCCGGCAGCTGTGCTCGTCGATCGGTTCGGGCGCGCCGAGCCAGTGGGGCAGCCGGGCCGCGACGAACGCGGCGGGCGCGGCGAAGGTGATCTCGAACTCGTACGTCTCCTGCCGCCGGTACATCGACTGCCGCAGGTAGTCCGCGGCGTTCCCCGTCGGCAGCTCGCGCGGTGTGAAACGGACACCCGTCGCGAAGGGTTCGCTGACACGGTCGACGCGGAACGTGCGCCAGTCGGCGCGGTCGAGGTCGTACGCCACGAGGTACCAGCGACGGCCGGTGGAGACGAGCCGGTAGGGCTCGGCCTGCCGCCGCGAGAGCGTTCCGTCCCCGGAGCGGTAGGCGAACCGCAGCCGCTCGCGGCCGGCCACCGAGGAGGCGATCACGGTCAGGGTCTCGGGCGCGATGCTCGCCCCGTCCCCGCTGGTCAGCGGGGTGGTCGCGGCCTGCAGGGTGGACACGCGGTGCCGTAGCCGGGACGGCAGCACCTGCTCCAGTTTGGCGAGGGCCCGTACGGAGGCCTCGTCCACGCCCTCGACCGCGTGCCCGGCGCCCGCCCGCAGGCCCACCGCGATGGCCACCGCCTCCTCGTCGTCGAGTACCAGGGGAGGCATCGCCTTGCCCGCCACCAGCCGGTATCCGCCGTCGGCGCCCTTCGTCGCCTGCACCGGATACCCCAGCTCGCGGAGCCGGTCGATGTCACGGCGCACGGTGCGCCGCGACACCCCGAGCCGCTCGGACAGCTCACCGCCGGGCCATTCGCGGGGTGTCTGGAGGAGGGAGAGCAACTGGAGAAGCCGGGCCGGTGTGTCCGTCGTCATGTTTCCCAGAGTGCCGCACATCTAGGACATGACCTGACCTAATGAGGGCCTATCTTCCTCTCATGACCTCCACCGACACCCCTCCCAGCGGCGTGGCCGAGCAGGCGCACGGCACGGCCGGCGCGGCCGACCGGCGGCGCTGGTTCGCACTGGCCATCGTGATGACCGCGGCCTTCATGGACCTGGTCGACGTCACGATCGTCAACATCGCCATCCCGTCGATCCGGCGGGACGAGGGCGCCTCGTTCAGCCAGATCCAGTGGATCACGGCCGGCTACGCGCTGGCCTTCGCCGCCGGGCTCATCACGGGTGGACGGCTCGGCGACATCCACGGCCGCAAGCGGATCTTCCTCCTCGGCATAGGCGGATTCACCCTCGCCTCGGCGTTGTGCGGCTTCGCCGCGAACCCGGAGATGCTCGTCGCCTCGCGGATCCTGCAAGGGGGAATGGCCGCGATGATGGTGCCGCAGGTGCTGTCGATCGTGCACGCCACCTTCCCGGCGCACGAGCGGGGGAAGGTCTTCGGCCTCTTCGGCGCGATCGTCGGGCTGGGAGCCGTGTCCGGTCCCCTCCTCGGCGCGCTGCTCACCGAGTGGAACCTGTTCGGCCTGGAGTGGCGGCCGATCTTCCTGATCAACCTGCCGGTGGGTGTCGCCGCGCTGATCCTGGGGCGGCGTTTCATCAGCGAGTCCAAGGCCCCGAAGGCCCTCAAGCTCGACCTCGTCGGCGTGGCTCTCGTGACGCTGGCCCTGCTGATGCTGCTCTACCCGCTGACCCGCGGGCGTGAGCTGGACTGGCCGCTGTGGGGGTACCTGTCGATGGCCGGTTCCCTCGTCGTGTTCGCGGGGCTGGTGGCGTACGAGAGGCGGAAGGCCGCGCGGGACGGTTCGCCGCTGGTCGAGCTGTCGCTGTTCAAGGTGAAGAGCTTCGCGGCGGGCATCGCCGTACAGACCGTCTTCGGGGTCGGCCTCGGCATCTTCTTCCTGGTCTGGACGCTGTACATGCAGATCGGTCTGGGGTGGACCGCGCTGCGGGCGGGGCTGACCGGGGTGCCGTTCTCGATCGCGGTCTCGGCCGCCGCCGGCATGTCGGTGCAGCTGCTCGTCCCGCGTTTCGGGCGCAAGGTGCTCCAGGCGGGCGCGCTGATCATGGCGGTCGGCGTACTGCTCTACATCTGGGAGTCCGACCGGTACGGCATGTCCATCGCCTCCTGGCAGATGGCCCTGCCGCTGGTCGTCATGGGCGCGGGCATGGGCTTCATCGTGGCCCCGCTGACCGACGCGGTGTTGTCGGAGGTTCCGCGCGAGCACTCCGGTTCGGCGTCCGGGCTCATCAACACCGTCCAGCAGATGGGCAACGCGCTCGGCCTCGGACTGGTCTCGGTGCTCTTCTTCGGGCGGATCGCCGACCGGCTCACCTCGGTGCAGGTGGGCCCGGCCTTCGTGAACGCCTTCCAGTACGCGCTCGGCTGGGTCGCGGTGGTCATGGCGGCCATCTTCGTCCTGATGTTCGCGCTGCCGAAGCGGCCGGCGCAGCATGTGGAGGGGGCGGGGGAGGAGTCCGCCGAGGAAGCCGCCGGCGCCGCCGGCGCGGAGTCCGCGGGGGAGGAGTCCTCGTCCGCCGGGCGGGACGGCGTGCGCCCGTCGGGGGACCCAGTGGTGTCCGACGACGACCCGGTGCTGGCGGGCTGATCTCCCGAAGCCCGGCGGTGAGCGGTCCTTGAGGGGCCGAAGCCCAGGTCATGTGCCCGTCCTCCGTCTGCGGAGGGCGGGCACAGGTCGTTCCCGGGGCAGTCCGGGACGGCCTTCCGTGAGATCCGTGATGCCTGTTTGTGTCCGTCTCGCGCCCGAACCTGTTTACTTTCCGGAAATCCGGGCGTAGCCTCCGACTGAAACCACAGATTCGGGCATCGGTCGGAGGCGAACGGACATGTACGCACCGGAGCGGCAGCAGGAGATCCTCCGGCTGGCCCGTGACGGCGGCCGGGTCGACGTCCTGTCGCTGGCCGAGGAGTTCCAGGTGACCGCGGAGACCATCCGGCGTGACCTGAAGACCCTCGACCGCGCGGGTCTCGTGCGGCGGGTGCACGGCGGTGCCATACCCGCCGGGCGTCTGGACTTCGAGCCCGATCTCGCCGAGCGCGAGTCCACCGCGGCCGACGAGAAGGACCGCATCGCCCTCGCCGCCGTCGCCGAACTGCCCGGCGAGGGCACGGTGATCCTCGACGCGGGCAGCACGGTCGCCCGCCTCGCCGGAGACCTCCCGCTGGAGGCGACGCTCACCGTCGTCACCCACAGCCTGCCGATCGCGGCCCGCCTCGCGGACCATCCCGGCATCCAGCTCCACCTGGTCGGCGGACGCGTCCGGCACCGTACGCGCGCCGCCGTGGACGCCTGGGCGCTGCGGGCGTACGGCGAGATCCGCGCCGACGTCCTGTTCATCGCCGCCAACGGCTTCTCCGCCGAGCACGGACTGACCACCCCCGACCTCGCCGAGGCCGCCGTGAAGCGCGCGGCCGTCCAGGCGGCCCGCCGGGTGGTGCTGCTCGCCGACTCCTCCAAGTACGGCCAGGAGCACTTCGCCCGCTTCGGCGACCTGAGTGACGTGGACCTGTTGATCACCGACACCGGTCTGAGCCCGGAAGACGCCACCGACATCGAGCGCGGTGGCACGGAAGTAGTACGCGCATGATCCTCACCGTCACCCCGAACCCCTCCCTCGACCGCACCTACGAGGTCCCCTCGCTCGACCGCGGCGAGGTCAACCGGGCCACCGGCGAGCGCGTGGACCCGGGCGGCAAGGGCGTGAACGTCTCGCGCGCGGTCGCCGCGGCCGGGCGGCGCACGATCGCCGTACTCCCCCTGGGTGGCGCGCCCGGCGCACTCGTCGCCGAGCTGCTCGACGCGCAGGGCATCCGGGTCGCCCCGGTCCCGGTCGGGGGAGCCACCCGGTCGAACATCTCGGTCGCCGAACCCGACGGCACCCTGACGAAGATCAACGCGCCCGGCCCCGAACTCTCCGCCGCCGAGGCCGAGTCGCTGCTGGAGACGGTGCGTCAGCAGTACCGGTCCGGCGACACCGACTGGATCGCCTGCTGCGGCAGCCTCCCGCGCGGACTCGGTCCCTCGTGGTACGCCGACCTCGTCGCCCGTGCCCACGCGGCGGGCGCCCGGATCGCCCTCGACACCTCGGGACCGGCGCTGCTCGCGGCGTTGCGGGAGCGGCCCGACGTGGTGAAGCCCAACGCCGAGGAACTGGCGGAAGCCGTCGGGCGCCCGCTGACCACCGTGGGCGACGCGGTCAAGGCCGCCGAGGAGTTGCGCGGGATGGGCGCGGGCGCCGTGCTCGCGAGCCTCGGCGCGGACGGGCAACTGCTCGTGGACGACTCGGGGGCCTGGTTCGGCAGCGCCCAGGTGGACGTCGTACGCAGCAACGTGGGCGCCGGTGACTCCTCGCTCGCCGGTTTCCTGATCGCCGGCGGCCGCGGTCCGGAAGCGCTGGCCTCCGCCGTCGCCCACGGTGCCGCCGCCGTGCAGCTGCCCGGCAGCGTCATGCCGGGACCGGCCGATCTCGACCCCTCCGGCGTGACCGTCACGACGGAGATCCCCGTGGACCGCGTCCTCACGGAGCCGGTGTCATGACGGACACCGCCGCGGTGGGCGTGACCACGCGCGCGGGCTCACCCCCCGACCCGGTGTCGGACGCGCCGCGTCGCGGCCCGGTTGCGAAGGCGCCTCCCGAACAGACGCTGAGGGGACGGGACTTCCCCGGTCCCGCCCACGGCACGGTCCCCGCGGGTCCCGCAGATTCCGCGGATCGTGCAGATCCCTCAGGTCCCGCAGGTCGTGCAGATCCCGCAGGTCGTGCCGTCCTCCGCGCTCCCACCATCGCCGCACCCCCGGAGTCCTCCGGGTGCGGCACCCCCGTTCTCACCCCTGTCGTCACCCCCGTCCCCACCCCCGCCCACTCCCCACGGGCGATACGCGTGCGAAGGAGCCCGCGATGAGCGAGATGATCACCGCGGACCTGGTCGATCTCGACCTGTCCGCCGAGACCAAAGAGGCGGCGGCACGCGCCCTCGCCGAGCGCATGGTTGCCAAGGGCCGGGTCACCGACCTCGACGGCTTCCTCGCCGACGTGGCCGCCCGCGAGGCGCAGATGCCGACAGGTCTCGACGGCGGCATCGGCATCCCGCACTGCCGGAGCGAACACGTCACCGAGCCGACGCTGGCCTTCGGGCGCAGCGCCGCCGGCGTCGACTTCGGGGCACCGGACGGGCCCGCCGACCTGATTTTCCTGATCGCCGCTCCGGCGGGCGCCGACGACGCGCATCTGACGATCCTGTCGGCGCTGGCCCGCCAGCTCATGAACGCCGAGTTCACCTCCGCGCTGCGGGCCGTGGACGACGCGACGGCGGCGGCCGCGCTCATCCGCGGCGACGAGTCCCCGGCGGCCGCGACGGCGACGGCCACGGCGGAGGCCCCCGAGACCTCCGAGACCTCCGAGACCTCCGAGACCTCCGAGACCCCCGAGGCGACCGAGGGCTCCCAGGACTCCGTGGCGGGGGGCGCGGGGGGCACCCCCCCCACCCCCCCGGGCCCCCCCGGGGGGCGGGCCGGGCGGTTCGTGGCCGGGACCCCCGGCCCGCCCCGGTTCGCGCCCACCAACATGGCGG
>NZ_JBHWEL010000010.1:118195-135011 GCF_042734135.1 Streptomyces sp. NPDC059668
CCACCCCCCCTGGGCGACCGCGGGCCCCCAGCCCCCGGTGGCGGTGGCGCGGGCGGCCCCGGCCCACCCCGCCACGGGCACCGCCGGCGAGCGTCCGTTCCGTATCGTCGCCGTCACCTCCTGCCCGACCGGTATCGCGCACACCTACATGGCGGCCGAGTCGCTGGAGAACGCGGGCCGCACGGCGGGCGTCGAACTCGTCGTCGAGACACAGGGATCGGCCGGTTTCACCCGGCTCGACCCGGCGGTCATCGCGGCCGCGGACGGCGTGATCTTCGCTCACGACGTGCCCGTACGGGACAAGGACCGGTTCGCCGGGAAGCCGACCGTGGACGTCGGTGTGAAGGCGGGCATCAACCGGCCCACGGAGCTGATCTCCGAGGTCCGCGGCAAGGCGGAGCGCGGCGAGGTCAGCGCGGGTTCCGCACCCGGCACGCCGGTGGAGCGGGCCGGTGCCTCCGGTGAGGGCTACGGCACCATGCTCCGCAAGTGGCTGATGTCCGGCGTGAGTTACATGGTCCCGTTCGTCGCGGCCGGCGGTCTGCTGATCGCCCTCGGGTTCGCGATCGGCGGCTACCAGATCAACAAGGCGCCGTCGGTGATGGACCACTTCGTGTGGACCCAGGCGGACAGCTGGGGCGCGCTGCTCTTCCAGATCGGCGGCGTCTCCTTCGGGTTCCTCGTCCCGGTGCTGGCCGGCTACATCGCCTACGGCATGGCCGACCGGCCGGGTCTCGTGCCCGGCTTCGTCGGTGGGGCGATCTCCCTCACCATCAACGCCGGTTTCCTCGGCGGTCTGGCCGCCGGTCTCATCGCCGGTGGTGTGGTGATCGGGATCCAGAAGGTGAGGATCCCGGCGGCCCTGCGCGGCATCATGCCGGTGGTGGTGATCCCGCTGATCTCCGCGGCGATCGTCGGGTTCCTGATGTTCGTGGTCATCGGCAAGCCCATCGCCTCCGCGCAGAAGGGCATGACCGACTGGCTCAACGGCCTCACCGGCACCAACGCCGTCCTGCTCGGCGCGCTGCTCGGCCTGATGATGTGCTTCGACCTCGGTGGCCCGGTCAACAAGGTCGCGTACACCTTCGCCACCGCCGGTATCGCGGTCGCGAGCCCCAGCGACTCGGCCATGAAGATCATGGCGGCCGTGATGGCGGCCGGTATGGTCCCGCCGCTCGCCATGGCCCTCGCCACGACGGTGCGCGGCAGGCTCTTCACCCAGACCGAGCGCGAGAACGGCAAGGCGGCCTGGGTCCTCGGCGCCTCCTTCATCTCGGAGGGCGCGATCCCGTTCGCGGCCGCCGACCCGCTGCGCGTCATTCCCTCCGCGATGGCGGGCGGCGCGGTCACCGGAGCGCTGTCGATGACCTTCGGTGCCACGCTGCGGGCCCCGCACGGCGGCATCTTCGTGGTCCCGCTGATCGGCAACCCGTTCCTCTACCTGATCGCCATCGCGGCCGGCGTCTGCGTCACCACTGCCCTGGTGGTCGTCCTGAAGGGGATGCGCAAGCAGGCTTCCGCCGGGGCGGGCGCGGGTGCCGCGGACGCTCCCATAGCGGCGAAGGCCGACACCGCAGAGCCGGTCGCCGCCTGAGACACCTCACCCTCCGCCCGATTGGGGCGGTGGTGGGAAGTTCACCGCACCTGCGAGAGATCAGCACCTTCGCGGCATCTGCGATATACGTCACGGTCCGGGGCCAAGCCCCGGACCGTGGTGTCTACTGGTGCGTATGCCTGAGCATGTCTCGATCTCCCAGCTGATAGGCGTGGCCGTCCTCGCCCTCGTGACCGTCATCTGGGCCATCGGTCTGATCCGTCTGGCCCGCCGGGCCCGCGCCGAGGGACTCCTGCGGCCCCGTGGAACCGTGCTGCGGGCGATCCCCCACCAGCGGCGTTCCGGCCCCGTCGCCGAGTCCGTCGAGCTCACCCCCGCGGAGCGCGCCGCGTTCGCGGGCCTGGTACGCCAGTTCAGCGACAGCCGCCCGTAGATCACGTGCGCCGCGGCGCCGCGCGCCCAGCGAGCCCAGGGGCCCTGTTCGAACGTCTGTGACACCAGGGCGCCCTCGTACGTCCGTGACACGGGCCCGCGCGCGGGCGTCCGCGACGCCGGGGTCCAACCCGAACGTCCGTGACGGTGGGCCGCCCGTGTGCCGCGCACCCGTCGGGCCGGCGAGGCACCCGCAGGCTTCCTCTGTCAGGGGAGACGTGGCAGCTCAGCGCTGTGTGTCGCGGGCCGCGCGGGCGGAGCCGTGTCAGCCGAGTCGTGCTGCCCGGCGTTCCATCGCGGCGCGGGCCGCGTCCTCCGTCGGATAGACCTCGCACATGTGCCGGCCGTCCGGTGTCGCCGTGTGCTCGACCTCCCACAGGGAGATCTCCCGGCCGTCGCGCAGCAGGAACGCGTGCTCGTAGAGCGAGAAGCACAGGCCGACCTGGCCCACCTGGCCCGCCCGGCAGGGGCGGCCGAAGGCCTGGGTGATCTGGTGCGCGAACGCGGTCCGCAGCAGCAGCGTCGCGAGGTCGGAACCCGGCCGGTCCGCGTTCTCCGCGCGCCGCAGCAGACGCCGCGCGTGATCCGCCGAGTCGTCGGGCACATACGCGTGCCGCGGCTCGGGGATCGGCGGCAGACCGACCGTCACCGGCAGCTCGAAGTCCGGCGCGTCCGGCGGCAGCGGCAGCCGCGCCGTGGCGGCCCGCAGCTCCTCCTCGTCGACGTACACCTCGTGCTGCGGCTCGCTTCCCGGCGCCGCGTTGTGCACGAGCTCCCACAGCGTGACCGCGGAGCCGTCGGCGAGCAGCCAGGTGTGCCGGTAGGTCTCCCGGTGCAGCCCCGCGCTGTGGTGCGCGGAGTGCAGGGAACTGTCGTGCGCCAGCGCGCAGTCGAGCCGTCGTATCGCCTCGTCGGGCAGTTCGAAGGAGTTCAGGGCACGGCCGAGGAGTCGCGCGAGGTGCTCCTCCGGAGACTCGGGCGACTCGGGTGGTTCGTACGCTGCTGTCTCGTACGGAACGCTCAAGGTTTCTCCCGGCGTTGCTGCATGTCACCTTGTGGGTGCATACCGTAGCCCCTCGGTCCGACATCATTCCTGGGAACCGAGAAAACGTACGGACAGAAAAACGAGCGGACCGCGCGGCAAGTTCCCACACGGCCCGCTCCGGCGTCAACGGCGCCCCGTCAGGCGTTACTTCCCGCGGTCCACGCGCTCCACGACATGTTCCAGCCGTTCAGCCCGTTGTCGGGCGCGACCGTCTTGTCGGGGGAGTTCTTCACCGTCACGACGTCACCGACCAGCGAGTTGTCGTAGAACCACTTGGCGGTCGTGTCCCCCTGCGCGCCCTGCACATCGGCCATCCCCACGCAGCCGTGACTGGTGCCCTGCCGGCCGAAGGGCGGGTTCCCGCGGTTGTACCAGTAGTTGCCGTGGACGAACGTCCCCGACGACGTCAGGCGCATCGCGTGCGGCACGTCCGGGATGTCGTACTCGCCGCCGTAGCCCACCGTCGAGCCGTTCATCCGCGTCTGCGCGAACTTCTCGGAGATCACCATCTGCCCGTTGTACGTGGTGTGCTCCGGGCTGCCGGCCGAGATCGGCACCGACTTGAGGGTCTTGCCGTCCCGCACCACCGTCATGGTCTGCGTGTTGACGTCGACCGTCGACACCTGCGAGCGGCCGATGGTGAAGGTGACCGTCTTCTTCTGCACGCCGTAGACGCCGTTCGCCCCCTCGACGCCGTCCAGGTCGATCCTCATCGTCACCTTGGAGCCGGCCTTCCAGTACTCCTCGGGCCGGAAGTCGAGCCGCTGCGCGCCGAACCAGTGCCCGACCACCCGCTGCCCGCTGCTGGAGGTGACGCTGATGTGCGACTGCACGGCCTTCTGCTTGCTGATCGTCTTGTCGAAGGTGAAGGAGACCGGCATCCCGACGCCGACCGTGCTGCCGTTGTCGGGCGTGTACGTGCCGATGAAGCTGTTGCTCGAAGAGACCGTCGTGAAAATGGAGTTGGCGGCGGCCGTGCGTCCGCTCGGGTCCTTCGCGGTGGCCGAGATCTGGTACTTCGTCCCGCGCTCCAGCTGTGCCTTGGGCTGCCAGCTGCCGCCGTCCGCGGCTATCGCTCCCGGTACGGCGGCCCCGCTGCCCGACACCGTCATCTTCACGTCCGTCAGCTTGCCGTCGCTGACCTTCACGCCGGTCGCGTTGATGGACGCGCTCGTCGAACCGTCCTTGGCCGAAATGACGATCTTCGCCGTGGACGTCCTGGCCGAGCCGCTGCCGTTCTTGCCGCCCTTGCCGTCGGTTTCGGCGTTGGCGTTGCCGCCGCAGGCGGTGAGGGCGAGGGCGCCGACCATCAGGGCGGCACAGGCCCCCAGTGCGCGCCGCGCCGCTGAGTTCGGCGTGTTCACGGGCTTCTCCAGTTCTCTGCGATGTGGGTGATCCGCTCCGGTGCGTGGGGAAAGAGCGAGCGGTGCGGAGAAGGGTTCCCCCGATCTCCGGCTGACGCCATCCGGTGACAGAACCCGGACAATCGCACCTTCGTGGGCACCTCCCGGGCCACCGGCCACCGGCCTCCGACCACCGGCCGGCGACCTCCGACTGCCGGCCGGCGACCTCCGGCCACTGACTGCCGGTATCCGTAACGACTACGGACTACCGGCTACCGAGTCCGGCTCACGGCTACTGGCTCCCGGCTACCTACTCCGGCTCCCGTACAACTCCCCGTACGACGGCCACGTCCCGCCCGGCCCGTCCACGGACCCGGCCGCCCGCACCGCCCGCACGATGGCCCGTGTCACCAGGTCCGCGCCGGCCGCCAGGATCTCGTTGAGCGCGAGCGGCTCCCCGGCGGCGAGCGGCCGGACGCCGGTGGCCAGCGCGAACACCGTGTCGCCGTCGTTGAGCAGATGCACCGGCCGCACCGCGCGGGCGATGCCGTCGTGTGCCGTCCCGGCGAGTTTGTGCGCCTGTGCCCGGGTGAGATCGGCGTCGGTGGCGACGACGGCGAGCGTGGTGTTCAGCGGCGGCGGCACGTTCTTCGCGGCGGCCTCGGCGAGCCGCGTCCGGGCCGCCTCGTGGACCCCGGACGCGGGATACTCCGCCCGGCCGCCCGCCAGCAACTCCCCGTACAGCGCTCCCGTGCCCGGATCCACCGCCGATCCCGCCGCGTTGGCCACCACCAGCGCGGCCACCGTGATCCCCGAGTCGAGCACGGCGCTCGCCGACCCGACCCCGCCCTTGACCGTCCCGACCGTCGCCCCCGTGCCGGCGCCCACGCATCCCTCCGCCACCGGGGCACCCGGCCCGCTCGCGTCGGCCGCCTCGACCGCGGCCCGGCCCGTGGCCGCGTCCGGCCTGGCCCGGAAGTCTCCGCCGCGACCCAGGTCGAAGACACAGGCGGCGGGCACCACCGGCACGACGTGCGCCGGGTCGACGCCCACCCGCACGCCACGGCCCCGCTCCTCCAGCCAGGCCATCACCCCGGACGCGGAGTCCAGCCCGTACGCGCTGCCGCCGGTCAGCACGACCGCCTCGACCTTCTGCACCAGGTTGCGCGGATCCAGCGCGTCCGTCTCCTTGGTGCCGGGTCCACCGCCGCGCACGTCGACGGCCGCGACGGCACCGCCCGGGGGAGCGAGCACCACGGTGGTACCGGTGAGCCAACCGCCGCCGGCGCGTGTCGCGTGCCCCACGCGCAGCCCCGCTACATCTGTCAGAGCGTCAACTGTCATGGGCCCAGTCTTTCCCCCGCCCCGCCCCCGCAGCTCCCCTCCCCGCCCACCGCTCCCACCGCGCCTGGGGGACTCGCCCGCACGCCGCTCCGTTCGTCCCCCCCTCCACGGCTTCCGGCTGCCGGTTTCCGGCTGTCGGCCCGTGCGCCCGACTGCCGTGCGCCCGACTGCCAGGCACCCGTCTGCCGAGCGCCTCCCCACCCGGCCGTCCACCTGGCCGCCCGTCCGCCCGTCCGCCGGTCCGCCTGCGCCGGCCCGGCTCGATCGGCCGCTACGCGGCCCCCGCCGTCGCCCGTCTCTCCGGTGCGGCCATCCGCGCGGTCAGGATCACTCCCACCGCCACCGTCAGGGCCGCCACGACGCCCGCCACGAGCACCGCCCAGTCACCGAGGAAGGTGCACAGGATCACCAGCAACGCGGCCGTCGGCAGGACCAGTTGCTGGGCGGTGCCCACCTTGAAGTGGCGCGCGTGCAGAAGCCACACCACGAGGAAGTACAGCGCGGTCGGCAGTGTCACCGCGGCGGACGCGGCGAGCGTCGAGATGTGCGCCTTGCCGACCGCCTGCTCGACCGCGACCTCCAGACCCGCGCCGATCGCGGCCGCCGACGCGAAGATCAGATAGTGGCCGTACCCCCACAGGAACGACTGCCTGTTGGACCGCAGGAAGCCGTGGATGGGCACCGCGAAGTAGATCCACCAAGCGGCGAAGACGATCAGCAGACCGCCCACGGCGATCGGCAGCAGGTGGCCCAGCGCGTCGTGCTCGTCCACGCCCGTCTTCACGGCGACCGTGGCCGCGGAGATCGACTCGCCGAGCACGATGATCGTGAACAGGCCGAACCGCTCGGAGATGTGGTGCGGGTGCCACGAGGTGACGTAGTTCCGCTCCGCGTACAGCGGGACGCACATCTCCAGGGGCGCCATCACCAGGAACACCCAGGCGCGACCGGACTCCGGCAGGACCAGCAGCCCGAGCCAGCCGACCTGGCACACCAGCACGCCGACCGCGTACCGCAGCGCCATCGCTCTCTCGGCGCCCTCGGTGGAGCGCGCCGCTCGCAGCCACTGGGTGATCAGCGCGAACCGCATGATCGCGTACCCCAGCCAGACGGCCAGGAAGACATGGTCCTCGAACGCCCGCGACACCCCGGCGGCGAGCACCAGCACGCCGGCGATCTGCACCAACGTGACCAGGCGGAAGAGCACGTCGTCGTTGTCGTACGCCGAGGCGAACCACGTGAAGTTCATCCACGCCCACCAGATGGCGAAGAAGATCATCACGTAGTTGAGGATGCCCGCGCCCGCGTGGCCCTCGGCCATGGAGTGCATCAGCTCGGCGCCGGCCTGGGCGATCGCCACGACGAAGCACAGGTCGAAGAAGAGCTCGAGGGGCGTCGCGACCCGGTGCTCCTCGCCCCGCCCCCGGGCGGTCATCCTTCGCAGGGGTCCGAGCCGGGACCTGTCGGGCAGCGGTGCGGATTCGGAAGCGGAACTGGACGTCATGCGGCCAAGCACAGCAGAAAAGAACTGGGAACGCCCACGTGGGGTGCCTGGTCCGCCGATCGTGGCGCGATGGGCCGCCACCGCCTCGGCGTAGGCTTGAGGCATGACTAGCAGCACCCCCGCGCCCGAACCGCGCGACGCCCCGGAACCGTGCACCGGGTCGTCCGGGGAGGCACGCCCCGCTCCCCGGAAGCCGACGCTGGTCTTCGACGACCCGCTGAACCAGCAGTCGTCCGACGACACGGACCGGGGTTGGGGCGAGCGGGCGGGCGGCGACGCCGACAGCGCGGCCGACCTGAAGCGCTTCCTCGACGAGAAGCCGCCCCACCACATCTGAGCCGGGCAGGGGGACCGCCGTACACGGCCCCCACGCCTCGGGGACGGACCTCCGGCCGGTCCCCGCCGTGACGCCGGCCCTAGTCGGGCCTGTGCCCCGAACCGCGCTGAGCCAGCAGGGCGTCGCGGATCTCCTTGAGCACCTCCAGCTCGGACACCTCGATGACCTCCTGCGTGCTCTCCTTCGCCTTCTGACGGGCGGCCTGCCGGGCCAGGAACTTCGACATCGGCAGGACCATCAGGAAGTAGACGACGGCCGCGGTGATCACGAAGCTGAGCGTGGCGCCCAGCACCGAGCCCCAGAGGATGCGGACGCCCGTGGCGGTGTCCCCGCTGCCGTCGCACGGTCCCTTCAGACAGGAGCTGTAACTGTCGAGGTTCTTCGTGCCGACCGCACCCACGAGCGGGTTGATGATGCCCTTCACCACCGAGTTGACGATGTTGGTGAAGGCCGCTCCGATGACCACCGCGACGGCCAGATCGATGACATTGCCCCGCATGAGGAAGGTTTTGAAGCCCTCCCAGACGCCGGGTTGCTGCTTCTCGCTCACCAAGAGGCCCCTCTGCACAAGTTGTGGAACAGACAGCTCCGCAACCTACGGCAGGGCATGCGGGAGCTGTCCAATCCCGTAGCTCCCGTGTGGGACTTGACACCGATTCGATATCCGGCGGAGTCCTCAGCACAGTGTCACCGCCAGTCGCGCGGTGATGCCCGCGCCCGCCAGCCGTGCCGCGGTGGGCCGGGGGACGGACAGCACGACCAGCGCTCCGGTCTCGGTGTCGCCGGAGTCCGGCACCGCGCTCACCCGGGCCCCGGCCGCGACCACGCGTCCCTGTCCGCCGCCGTCCGACGCGACCACGTCGACACGGTCCCCCGGCCTGAGCAGCCGCACCGTGGCCGCGTCGGCGATCCGCACCGGCGCCGCGACCGTCTCGGCCCCGCTGGTTCCCCGCACGGAACCGGAAGCGGAACCGAAAGGTGAAGGGGACGGAGAAGCGGAGGAGGCGGAGGAGGCTGACGTAGGCGCGGACAAGGGGGAGGGAGAGGAGGAGACCGGGGTCGAGGCCGCCGGGTGGCCGCGCGCCCGCTCCACGGCTCGGGGGCCGGCCGCCACGAGGGCCACCGCGGTGACCGCGAGGCCCGCGGCCACGGCCCGCCGCCGGTGCCGGGCGAGGCGCCCCAGCCGATACCGGCCGCCGCGCACGCGAACCGGTGGGAACTGCGGCACCTCGCAGGTCGGGGGCGCGTCCATGACCGGCGGACGCAGGTCGTCCACGTCGTCCACGTCGTACGGATCGGGCGGGCCCAGGGGCGGGCGCAAGGAGACCTCCGCGTCCCAGGGGAGGACGGGGGCCGTGCGGAGCGGGCGGACGGAGGAAGGAGGGAACTGGGTCATGGGGAACCACCACCTGCGACGAGGGACCGGGCTTGCGATCCCACGATGAGGTCTCGCGGCGGATCCCGCCGGAGCCGGTGGATCACCGACGAGTTGTGGACAACTCCCTCACCCGAACGGGGAGTTCCACCCGCCCGGACCGGCACCTCGGCCGGCACCCGAACCGGCACCTCGGCCGGCACCCGAACCGGCGCCCGGACCGACACCTCGGTCGGCACCCGGACCGGCACCCGGACCGACACCTCGGCCGGCACCCGAACCGGCGCCCCGGCCCATCCGCCCCCGCCTCGCCCCTGGCCGCCCGCCGACCGTCACGGCAGGTCGAACCCCGGATCCATGCCGCCCATCGCCGTCGTGCACAGGCAGTCCCGCGCCCCGTTCTCCGGCAGGGCCGCCACCGCGTCGAACAGCACGCCCCGCAGCCGGTCCACGTTGGCCGCGAACACCTTGAGGACGTCGTCGTGCGAGACGCCCTCGCCGGCCTCCGCGCCCGCGTCCAGGTCGGTGACCAGGGTCAACGACGTGTAGCAGAGCTCCAGTTCACGGGCGAGCGCCGCCTCGGGATGGCCGGTCATGCCCACCACGGACCAGCCCTGCGCCTGGTGCCACAGCGACTCGGCGCGGGTGGAGAACCGCGGCCCCTCGACCACCACGAGCGTGCCGCCGTCCACCGGCTGCCAGTCCCGCCCGCGCGCCGCCTCCAGAGCGGTCCTGCGGCCCACGGGGCAGTAGGGGTCGGCGAGCGACACGTGCACCACGTTCGGCACCGCGCCGTCCGGCAGGGGCAGTCCGTCGAAGTACGTCTGGGCCCGCGCCTTCGTCCGGTCGACCAGCTGGTCCGGTACGAGCAGCGTCCCGGGTCCGTACTCGGGGCGCAGACCGCCCACCGCGCAGGGTCCGAGGATCTGCCGGGCGCCGACGGAGCGCAGCGCCCACAGGTTGGCGCGGTAGTTGATGCGGTGCGGCGGCAGATGGTGTCCGCGGCCGTGGCGCGGCAGGAAGGCGACCCGTCGCCCGGCGATCTCGCCGAGGAACAGGGAGTCGCTGGGCGGCCCGTAGGGGGTGTCCACCTGTATCTCGGTCACGTCGTCGAGGAAGGAGTAGAAGCCCGAGCCGCCGATGACGCCGATCTCGGCCGCGCCGGGCGTCTGCTCGCCGGCCGGGTCCACTGGGTTCTCCGTGTTCGCCATGGACGGCACCCTAGCCGGGCCCGGGGGACACCGAAGACCCCGCCGTCGGTGACGGCAGGGTCCGGTACGCGTGGTGTCCCGCGGGGCGGACTACGCGGCGGAGCTGCTGGACGAACCGCTGCCCGACGACTTCGACTCCGAGGACGACGAGGTCGTCGACGACGAAGACGATGACGATGAGGACGACGACGCCGGTGACGACGTCGCAGGCTTGGACGCCGGCGAGCTGGTCGACGAGGAGCCGCGGCTGTCATTGCGGTAGAAGCCGGAGCCCTTGAAGACAATGCCGACGGCCGAGAACACCTTCTTCAGGCGGCCACCGCAGTTGGGGCACTCGGTCAGGGCATCGTCGGTGAACTTCTGCACCGCCTCGAGGCCCTCGCCGCACTCGGTGCACTGGTACTGGTAGGTCGGCACTTGTCTTCCTCCTGGCACTCTCACTCAGTGAGTGCTAACGACGGTCCATAGTGACGTATTCCGAGAGATCAGTCCACTGTCACCGGCACTCGGTGACCGACGCCACGTGCGACGGTGCGGCCGGCGGGGTGTGTCGCGAGCCGTGAACGCAGGGCCACCAGGGTGATCAGCGCCAGGGCCGTACCGCCCATCGGCACCAGGAATCCGGCGCCGTCCCACAGGCGGTCCTCCATCTGCCCGGCCACCGTGACGGCCGCGGCCTGGCCGAGGGCGACCGCGCCGGTCAGCCAGGTGAAGGCCTCGGTGCGGGCGCCGGCCGGCACCAGCCCCTCGACCAGTGTGTAGCCGGTGATCAGGGCCGGGGCGATGCACATGCCGACCAGGAGTCCGATGCCGAGGAGCATGACCACGGAGTGCGCGGCCCACAGCCCGGAGGCGGTGAGCGTGAGGGCGGCGTACCCGATGAGCAGGCGGCGGCGCGGGGCCACCTTCCAGGCGATGGCACCGCACACGACACCCGACAGCATGTTGCCGGCGGCGAAGACGCCGTACAGGACGCCGTTCATGCCGGGCTCGCCGATGGACTCGCTGAACGCGGCGAGCGAGACCTGCATGCCGCCGAAGACGGAGCCGATGCCCAGGAACGTCACGACCAGGACGCGCACCCCGGGGATCCGCAGCGCGGAACCGTGCTCGACGCGCGCGTGGCCGTCGCGGGCGGTGGCGGGCTGGGTGCTCTTCTGCGCGGCGAAGAGGAGGCCGCCGACCAGGGTCAGCGTGGCCTCGGTGAGCAGGCCGGCCGCCGGGTGCACGGTGGTGCACAGGGCGGTCGCGAGCAGCGGGCCCAGGACGAAGGTCAGCTCGTCCGTGACGGACTCGAAGGCCGCCGCGGTGCTCATCAGGGGTGAGTCCTGGAGTTTCACGCCCCAGCGGGCGCGCACCATGGGCCCGATCTGCGGCACCGAGGCGCCGGTCGGCACGGCGGCGAGGAAGAGGGCCCACAGGGGGGCGTCCGACAGGGCCAGGGCGGTCAGGCAGAGGGCGGCCAGGACGTGCACCAGGACGCCGGGCAGCAGGACGGCCCGCTGTCCGTGCCGGTCGGCGAGACGGCCGGTGAAGGGCGCGAACAGCGCCATGGAGACGCCGGTGGCGGCGGCGACGGCGCCGGCGGCCCCGTACGAGCCGGTGGTGTGCTGGACGAGGAGCACGAGGGAGATGGTCAGCATCGCGAACGGCTGGCGCGCCGCGAAACCGGGAAGCAGGAACGTCCAGGCGCCGCGGGTGCGCAGCAGCTGTCCGTACCCGGGGCGGGAGGTGACCGTGGATGCCACGGCCCGTGCCTTTCTGCCGCCTGGTAGCGCGCCCGTGCGGGGGCGCCGAGAGCTGTCCTCTTGCGCGGAACTGCGGTAGATGCCGCGCCGCCCCCTGCAAGGGCACCACGACCGCCATACGGTCGCGCCAGCTCTGCGTCAGGCAGAGTTGGTTCGATCAAAGTATGCCTTCATGGTACAGGGGTAGAGGTGTGCGGTGCCTGTGAAAACGAGCACCATCGCGCCGCTCGCCTGTGAATGCGCAGCGGGGTCGTTTTCCGCCGGTTCAGCGTCCGCCGCTGCCGCCCAGGGGGCCCAGCCAGTCCGCCAGCTTGCCGCCCTGGCCCACCGCGCGCAGCCGTCGTTCGGCCGCGTCGCGGACCGGGTCGGTGGCCACCACCAGCAGTTCGTCGCCGCGCCGCAGCACCGTCGTGGGCAGCGGCACGAAGGAGGTCCCTTCGCGTACGACGAGGGTGACGGCGGCGCCCGCGGGCAGGCGCAGCTCGGCCACCTCGACGCCGTGCATGCGCGACCCCTTGGGGATCGCCACGGACAGCAGATGGCCCCGCAGCCGCTCCAGGGGCGCCGATTCGATGCCCAGGTCGGCGGGGCCGGTGGACTCGCCCAGCCGCAGCGTGCGGGCCAGCCAGGGCAGCGTGGGGCCCTGGACGAGGGTGTAGACGACGACCAGGACGAAGACGATGTTGAAGATCCGGCGGCTCTCCTCGATGCCGCTCACCATCGGGATGGTCGCCAGGATGATGGGCACGGCGCCGCGCAGTCCCGCCCAGGACATCAGCGTCTGTTCCTGCCAGGGGATGCGGAAGGGCAGCAGGGCGGCGAAGACGCTCAGGGGCCGGGCCACCACGGTCAGCGCCAGGCCGATGACGAGCGCGGGCCAGATGTCGTCGCCCATCTCGTGCGGTGTGACCAGCAGGCCGAGCAGGACGAACATGCCGATCTGGGCGATCCAGCCGAGTCCCTCGGCGAAGCCGCGGGTGGCGGGCCAGTGCGGCAGCTTGGCGTTGCCGAGCATCATCGAGGCGAGGTACACGGCGAGGAAGCCGCTGCCGTGCGCGAGGGCGCCGGCGGCGTAGGCGGTGACGGCGATCGCCATCACGGCGATCGGGTAGAGGCCGGAGGCGGGCAGCGCCACGTGCCGCAGCCCCCAGGAGCCGAGCCAGCCGACCGCGAGGCCCATGGCCGCGCCGATGGCCAGCTCCAGGGCTATCTCTCCCACCAGCACGTACCAGTGCTCCACGGGACCCGCTGTGCTGAACGCGACGACGAGGATGACCACCGGGGCGTCGTTGAAGCCCGACTCGGCCTCCAGGACGGCCGTCACGCGGGAGGGGAGCGGGACCTTGCGCAGGACCGAGAAGACCGCCGCCGCGTCCGTGGAGGACACCACCGCGCCGATGATGAGCGCCTGCCGCCACTCCAGGTCGATCAGGTAGTGGGCGGCGGTGGCCGTGACCCCCACGCTCACCGCGACGCCGACCAGCGCCAGCGAGGTGGCGGCCGGAAGGACCGGCTTGATCTCCTTCCACTTCGTGCCGAGGCCGCCCTCGGCCAGGATCACGACCAGGGCCGCGTATCCGATGACCTGGGTCAGCTCGGCGTTGCTGAAGTGGATGTCGCCGACGCCGTCCTGGCCCATGGCCATGCCGATGCCGAGGTAGACGAGCAGGCTGGGGAGCCCGCTGCGCGAGGAGATCCGAACCGCTGCCACCGCGACGAGCAGGACGAGCGAGCAGACGAGCAGGAGCTGGTTGAGGTGGTGGACAGTCAGCGGCCGTTCCCTTCTCGCCGATCCGGGCACGGGGTCCGAGCAGGTCGATCCGAACGCCGGAAGTCGGTACAGCGGTCCAAGTACTTCGTTACCTTACCTAACTCTTGACGCTTTCTTGACGCTCCTGGGGCCGAGATCAAACGCTCGGCCGTCCGGGTACCCGACTCCGCGTCAAGGCGCGGTGGGCCCTGCGCCTATGGTTGCTCCAGCACTCCAGGACCGCCTGCCGCTCGCGTTAGGACAGCAAGGACAGCGATGCCCCCGAACACCACCGCCTCTTCCGGCCAAAAGCCCGGCAAGTCCGGCAGGAAGAAGGGGCGCCGCGCCCGTCTGATCCTGATCGTCCTGGTTCTGGCCCTGATCGGGGGCGTGGCCTACGGGGGGTACTGGGGAGTCAGCACCGTCCGTGCCTCCTTCCCGCAGACCAAGGGCTCCCTCACGCTCGAAGGGCTCTCCGGCCCCGTCGACGTGAAGCGGGACGGCTACGGGATCCCGCAGATCTACGCGTCCTCCGACGCGGACCTGTTCATGGCCCAGGGCTACGTCCAGGCGCAGGACCGGTTCTACGAGATGGACGTGCGCCGGCACATGACCTCGGGCCGGCTGTCCGAGATGTTCGGCAAGGGCCAGGTCAAGAACGACGAGTTCCTGCGCACGCTGGGCTGGGACCGGGTCGCCAAGGAGGAGTACGACACCAAGCTGTCGGCCTCCACGAAGAAGTACCTGCAGGCGTACGCCAAGGGAGTCAACGCCTACCTGAAGGGCAAGGACGGCAAGGACATCTCCCTGGAGTACGCGGCCCTCGGCTTCACCAACGACTACAAGCCCCAGGAGTGGACCCCGGTCGACTCGGTGGCCTGGCTGAAGGCGATGGCCTGGGACCTGCGCGGCAACATGCAGGAGGAGATCGACCGCTCCCTGATGACCAGCCGTCTGGGCCCGAAGCAGATCGCCGACCTGTACCCGGAGTACCCGTACGACCGGAACAAGACGATCACGCAGGAGGGCGCGTACGACAGCGCCACGCAGACGTACGTGCCGAAGGTGCCGGCGAACTCCGGCGGCACCACGCAGTCCACGGCGGGCACCGGGCTCGCGGGCGGCGCCACGGCGCCGGACGGTCTGCAGAGCCAGCTCTCCAAGCTCTACAGCGTCCTCGACGACGTGCCCACGGCCGTCGGCGTGAACGGCAACGGCATCGGTTCCAACTCGTGGGTCGTCGACGGCAAGCACACCATCACCGGCAAGCCGCTGCTGGCCAACGACCCGCACCTGTCGCCCTCGCTGCCCTCGGTCTGGTACCAGATGGGCCTGCACTGCACCAGCGTCTCCAGCAAGTGCCAGTACGACGTCTCGGGCTACACCTTCGCGGGCATGCCCGGCGTGATAATCGGCCACAACCAGAAGATCGCCTGGGGCATGACCAACTCCGGCGTCGACGTGACCGACCTGTACCTGGAGAAGATCACCGGCGAGGGGTACCAGTACGACGGCAAGGTGCGCCCCTTCTCCACCCGCAAGGAGACGATCAAGGTCGCGGGCGGCGCCGCCAAGACCATCGTGGTGCGCACGACCAACAACGGACCACTGCTGTCCGACCGTGACGACGAGCTGGTCAAGGTCGGCAAGAAGGCCACCGTCGACGCGGCGGCTCCCGACCGCGGCGACGGCTACGCCATCGCGCTGCGCTGGACCGCCCTGGACCCCGGCACCTCCATGGACGCCGTCTTCCGGATCGACCGGGCGTCGGACTGGAACGAGTTCCGCCAGGCCTCCGCGTCCTTCGACGTGCCCTCGCAGAACCTGGTCTACGCCGACACCGCGGGCAACATCGGCTACCAGCTGCCCGGCAGGATCCCGATCCGCGCCAAGGGCGACGACGGCTCGCTGCCGGCGCCCGGCTGGGACTCCAAGTACGCGTGGACCGGCCAGTACATCAAGCAGGCCGAGCTGCCCTACGAGTTCAATCCGCAGCGCGGCTACATCGTGACCGCCAACCAGGCCGTCGTCGACAAGGACAAGTACCCCTACACGCTCACCACGGACTGGGGCTACGGCGCGCGCAGCCAGCGGATCACCGATCTGATCACGTCGAAGACCGACGGCGGCGGCAAGATCTCGACCGACGACATGCGGCAGATGCAGCTGGACAACAGCAGCGAGATCGCCAAGCTGATCGTGCCCAAGCTGCTGAAGCTGGACATCCCCGACAAGAACGTCCGTGAGACGCAGAAGCTCCTGGAGGGCTGGGACTACACCCAGGACGCCGACTCCGCGGCGGCCGCGTACTTCAACGCGGTCTGGCGCAACATCCTCAAACTGGCGTTCGGCAACAAGCTGCCCAAGGAGCTGCGGGTCAAGGGGCAGTGCCTGTACGTCGATCCGGTCGACACCACCGGTCCCGCGGACGACGACCGTAAGGTCCTCGAGTGCGGTCAGCGCGACGCCGACCAGGCGCAGCCGGACGGCGGCGACCGCTGGTTCGAGGTGATCCGCAAGATCATCGACGATGAGCACAACGACTGGTGGAAGGCGCCCAAGACGCGCCTCGACAAGGCGATCGACACCCGTGACGAGCTGTTCGTACGGGCCATGAAGGACGCCCGCTGGGAGCTGACCGCCAAGCTCGGCAAGGACCTCGACACCTGGAGCTGGGGCCGGCTGCACCGCCTGTTCCTGAAGAACCAGACCATGGGCACCGAGGGCCCCGCCTTCCTGAAGTACATGCTCAACCGCGGCCCCTGGAAGCTCGGTGGCGGCGAGGCGACGGTCAACGCGACCGGCTGGAACGCCGCGGGCGGCTACGGAGTGGTCTGGGTCCCGTCGATGCGGATGGTGGTCAACCTCGACGACCTCGACAAGTCGAAGTGGATCAACCTCTCCGGAGCGTCCGGGCACGCCTACAGCGCGCACTACACCGATCAGACGGACAAGTGGGCCAAGGGCGAGCTGCTGCCGTGGGCCTTCTCGTCGAAGGCGGTCGACAAGAGCGCGCGCGACACCCTGGTGCTCAAGCCGTGAGGCGCTGACGGCATACACGGAAGGGGGGGGGGCCCCCCCCCGCCCCCGCCCCCCCCCGCGCGCCCCCCCCCCCGGCCGCCCCCCCCCCCCCCCCCCCCCCCCGCCCCCCCCGCCCCGCCCCCCCCCCCCC
>NZ_JBHWEL010000010.1:135021-179793 GCF_042734135.1 Streptomyces sp. NPDC059668
GTGGGGTTGTGCTTGCGGGCGCGGCTCTGACAGGGACGCGTCGCCCGCCGCGCGGCCCGCGCGCGCCCCCCCCCCCCTTCCGTCTCCCGCCGGGACGCGGAGCCGCCCGGGCCCCGCCGGGCCGTCACGGGTCCGGTCCGGCCCCCACGCGGAACGTCACCGGAAGCGCCGGACCCCCGAGGGCGTCACCACCGCGTGCACCGGACGGTCGTGCGGCTCCCGCGGGACGTCCTCGACGACCTCGGTGTCGTACAGGAGCACCACCAGGGCCGGATCCGTCCCCGCGCGCTCCAGACGGGCCAGCACGCGGTCGTACGAGCCGCCGCCGCGCCCCAGCCGCAGCCCGCGCCGGTCCACCGCCAGGCCGGGCAGCAGTACGGCGTCGGCCTCCTGGACGGACTCCGGGCCGAGGCGCTCACCCGCGGGCTCCAAGAGGGCCATCCGCCCGCCGTGTTGAACGCGGGTGAGGGAGCCCTCTCCCGTGTACGCACCCCAGTCCAGGTCGTTGTCGGCCATGAGGACCGGCAGCAGGACGCGTACGCCGCGGGCGTGCAGCGCGTCCAGGAGCGCGAGGGTGCCCGGCTCGCTCCCCACGGAGACGTACGCCGCCACCGTGCGCGCGTGGGCCAACTCCGGCAGCTCCAGTGCGCGCACGGCCAGGATCTCGGCGGTCTCCCGCAGGTCATCGGCTGTCAACCTGCTTCTCACCGCGAGGAATCCTTGACGCAACATTCGCTTGTCAGGCTCGGCCTCACGTCCGGCGTGGTTCACAGATCGCTCCCCTTGGTTCTTTATGTGCTCATATGAGAGCCAAGTAACCGGAGCCACAGATTCTGCTCATAGCCACCGGATATGGTTACGGGCATGACTGAGTCGCACCCCAGGATCAGCAAGGCTGTCATCCCCGCAGCAGGCCTCGGCACCCGGTTCCTGCCGGCCACGAAGGCCACTCCCAAGGAGATGCTGCCGGTCGTCGACAAGCCGGCGATCCAGTACGTGGTCGAAGAGGCCGCGTCGGCGGGCCTCGACGACGTCCTGATGATCACGGGACGCAACAAGCGCCCCCTCGAGGACCACTTCGACCGCAACTACGAGCTGGAGTCGGCCCTCCAGAAGAAGGGCGACGCCGGCCGGCTCGCCAAGGTACAGGAGTCCAGCGATCTGGCGACCATGCACTACGTGCGCCAGGGCGACCCCAAGGGTCTCGGCCACGCGGTCCTGTGCGCGGCCCCGCACGTCGGCCACGAGCCCTTCGCGGTGCTCCTCGGCGACGACCTGATCGACCCCCGCGATCCCCTGCTCGCCCGCATGGTCGAGGTCCAGGAGCAGCACGGCGGCAGCGTCATCGCGCTCATGGAGGTCGAGCCCGAGCAGATCCACCTCTACGGCTCCGCCGCCGTGGAGACGACCGGTGAGAGCGACCTGGTCAAGGTGACCGGCCTGGTCGAGAAGCCGGACCCGGCGGACGCGCCCAGCAACTACGCGATCATCGGACGCTACGTCCTCGACCCCCACATCTTCGACATACTGCGCAAGACCGAGCCGGGCCGCGGCGGCGAGATCCAGCTCACCGACGCCCTCCAGCAGCTCGCGGCCGACGAGAAGGTCGGCGGTCCGGTGCACGGCGTCGTCTTCAAGGGCCGCCGCTATGACACCGGGGACCGCGGCGACTACCTGCGTGCCATTGTCAGACTCGCGTGCGAACGTGAAGACCTGGGCCCGGACTTCCGGACCTGGCTTCGCAGTTACGTAGCCGAGGAGATGCAGGGATCTTGAGCAGCGCCGCCGCCCGCACCACCGGCCAGGACCGCCTCTGGTCGGTGGACGACCACTTGGAGGACATCCTCGCGACCGTCCGCCCCCTCGAACCCATCGAGCTTCAACTCCTCGACGCCCAGGGCTGCGTCCTGGTCGAGGACGTCACGGTGCCGGTCTCCCTGCCGCCGTTCGACAACAGCTCGATGGACGGGTACGCGGTGCGGGTCGCGGATGTCTCGGGCGCCGGCGAGGAGTATCCGGCGGTGCTCACCGTCGTCGGTGACGTCGCGGCGGGCGGGACCGAGCCGCCGCACGTGGGTCCGGGGCAGGCCGCCCGCATCATGACCGGCGCCCCGCTGCCGCCCGGTGCCGAGGCCGTCGTCCCGGTGGAGTGGACCGACGGAGGACTCGGTGAGGGCCCGGTCTCCGGGATGCGCGCCCACAGCGCCGCCCCCGAGGGCGCCTCCGGCCAGGTGCGGGTGCACCGCCCCGCCGAGGCACGCGCCCACGTGCGCGCGAAGGGCAGCGACGTGCGCGCGGGCGACCTCGCCCTCGCGGCGGGCACGGTCCTCGGCCCCCCGCAGCTCGGTCTGCTGGCCGCGATCGGCCGTGGCACCGTCCGCGTCCGTCCCCGCCCCCGTGTGGTCGTCCTGTCCACCGGCAGTGAACTGGTCCAGCCGGGCGAGCCGTTGGACACCGGCCAGATCTACGACTCGAACAGCTTCGCCCTGTGCGCCGCCGCGCGGGACGCCGGGGCCATCGCCTACCGCGTGGGCGCGGTCGCCGACGACGCAGAGACGCTCCGTTCCACCATCGAGGACCAGCTCATCCGCGCCGACCTGGTGGTCACCACCGGTGGCGTGAGCGTCGGCGCGTACGACGTCGTCAAGGAGGCCCTGTCCTCGGTGGGCGACGAGGACGAGGCGGGCGGCGGCGTCGACTTCCGCAAGCTCGCCATGCAGCCCGGCAAACCCCAGGGCTTCGGTTCCATCGGGCCCGACCACACCCCGCTGCTCGCCCTGCCGGGCAACCCCGTGTCGTCGTACGTCTCCTTCGAACTGTTCGTCCGTCCCGCGATCCGCACGCTCATGGGTGTGGACGACGTCCACCGCCCCACCGCCAGAGCGACCCTGGAGACGGAGAAGGCGCTGACCTCGCCCCCGGGACGCCGGCAGTTCCTGCGGGGGACGTACGAGGACGGCAGGGTGACGCCGGTCGGCGGCGCCGGATCCCACCTGGTCGCGGCCCTCGCGCACGCCGACGCGCTGATCGTGGTGCCCGAGGAGGCCACCTCGGTCGAGCCCGGCACCGAGGTCGAAGTGGTCCTGCTCGGCTGACCGGCCGGAGCCCGGGAGGGTCCTGCCCGGCTGCCCGCCCCGAGTTGGCGGTACCGTGTCGCGCACAACAGGCCCGACCGGGAGCGCTGCCGCACATGAGTACGCAGGACCGACTGACCCACATCGACGAGGCGGGCGCCGCCCGCATGGTCGACGTCTCCGGGAAGGACGTGACCGCGCGCACCGCCCGCGCCAGCGGCCGTGTCCTGGTCTCCCCCCGTGTGGTCGAGCTGCTGCGCGGCGGGGGAGTCCCCAAGGGCGACGCCCTCGCCACCGCGCGCATCGCGGGCATCATGGGCGCCAAGCGCACCCCCGATCTCATCCCGCTGTGCCACCCGCTGTCGGTGTCGGGCGTCAAGGTCGACCTGTCGGTCGCGGACGACGCCGTCGAGATCCTCGCCACCGTGAGGACCACCGACCGCACGGGCGTCGAGATGGAGGCCCTCACCGCGGTCAGCGTGGCGGCCCTGACCGTGATCGACATGGTCAAGGCGGTCGACAAGGGGGCAGTCATCACGGACGTGCGGGTAGAGGAGAAGACCGGCGGGAAGTCGGGCGACTGGAGCCGGGCATGACGGCACCGTCGTACCGCGCCCTCGTGGTCACGGCCTCCAACCGGGCCGCCGCGGGTGTCTACGCGGACCGGGGCGGACCCCTGATCGCCGAGGGGCTCACGTCGTACGGCTTCACGGTCGACGGCCCCCGGGTGGTGCCGGACGGGGACCCCGTGGAGGCGGCGCTGCGCGCCGGTGTCGAGGCCGGGTACGACGTCATCGTGACCACCGGTGGCACGGGGATCTCGCCCACCGACCGGACGCCCGAGGCGACCCGGCGCGTGATCGATCACGAGGTGCCGGGCATTCCCGAGGCCATCAGGGCGTTCGGAAGGGAGAAGGTCGCCACGGCGGCGCTGTCCCGGGGGCTCGCCGGAGTCGCGGGACGGACACTCATCGTCAACCTGCCGGGTTCCACCGGCGGGGTGAAGGACGGTCTGGCCGTCCTGGAGCCCCTCTTGGTCCACGCTGTGGAGCAGATCCGCGGTGGCGACCACACCAGACCCAGCGGCAGTGGGGGTGCGAGCTGAACAGCCCGTCCTGGCCCGTCGAGCTGGTGGACGGCGATGTCGTCCTCCGGCCGATAAAGGTGCGCGACCAGCGGGCGTGGCGCGAGGTCAACCGGCGCAACCGCGACTGGCTGCGGCCGTGGGAGGCGACCATTCCGCCCCCCACCCCCAGCGGGCCGATAGCGCACCGGCCGACCTACCGGCAGATGGTCCGCCATCTGCGCGCCGAGGCGAACGCGGGCCGGATGCTGCCCTTCGTGATCGAGTACCAGGGCCGTCTGGTGGGCCAGCTGACCGTCGCCGGGATCACCTGGGGCTCGATGTGCTCGGGGCACGTCGGCTACTGGGTGGACCAGTCGGTGGCCGGGCGCGGCGTGATGCCGACGGCCGTGGCGCTGGTGACCGACCACTGCTTCCGCACGGTCGGGCTGCACCGTATCGAGGTCTGCATTCGCCCGGAGAACGGCCCCAGCCGTCGCGTCGTGGAGAAACTCGGATTCCGTGAGGAAGGGCTCCGGCCGCGTTATCTCCACATCGACGGGGCCTGGCGCGACCATCTCGTCTTCGCGCTCACCGCGGAAGAGGTGCCCGAGGGGCTTCTCGGTCGCTGGCAGCGGGCACGCTCACAGAACCGGAGCAGACCGAGTACCCAGTAAATGAAATGCGTGTTCGAAATTGATCGGTCGGCGATCACCTCGGGACCATCTCGGTGCCTCTCGGGGTCGCCCCACGGCATTAAATTCACGGGTCCCGGCGGCCTGCTGATCGCATCGGTCACAAAAAAAGCTCGAAATATCAGCCAGATCGTGCGACACACCGGCTCAATTGGCAGATGGCCTCACGCAAACCCCTCTACCGTGTGAGGCGTGAGCAGCAGCGGCCTCATCTACGCAGTCATCGTCGGGGCCTGGGCCGCCTACTTGGTGCCGATGTGGCTCCGTAGGCAGGACGAGCTGAACGAAGCCCGTCCGACGGAACGCTTCAGCACCGCCATCCGGCTGCTGTCCGGACGGGCGGGGATGGAGCGCCGGTACGCCAAGGACCTGCGGGCGCGCTCCACCGAAGAGGGGGAGCCCAGCGCCGACCCGGGCGGCGTCACCGATTCGGTGGACGTCCGGGCCTTCGCCATGCCTCCGGCCCGGGAACACACCAAGGCCCAACTCCCGCAGCCCGCCGAACCGGAGCCCCAGCAGACACCGCAGCCGGCCGTCCGGCACGGTGCCCCGCAGGGCTCCGCGGCGACCGCCAGACCGGCGCCGCAGCAGTCGGCGCACACCGAACCCGTGTCTGCGGCGTCGGCATCGGGCGCGTCCGCGGCCTCGCGGACTCCCGCCGAGCGGCGGGTCTCCGCGGCGGAGGCCGCAGCACGCGCCCGGCGCTCGAAGGTGCTCGCGCGCCGACGGCGTACGACCGTCATGCTCTTCCTCGCCTTCACCTGCGGCGCGATCGTGGCGGCCGTCGGAGGACTCGCGTTCCTCTGGGCGCCCGGCGTGCCCGCCGTGATGCTGAGCGCGTACATCGTCCATCTGCGGGCCAAGGAGCGGCGGCGCTTCACCTACGTCATGGACCGCCGCCGGGCCGAGGTCGCGGCGCAGCAGCTGCGCGAGCGGCAGCCGCGCCGCCGGGCCGGCCTCGAAGCGGGTACCGAGGAGCAGGACGAGGGCCCCGAGCCGGAGACCGACCCCGGTCTTTCCGCGCTCGCGGCCGACCGCCGCGCCCTCGTCGAGCAGACCGACCACGCCGAGTGGGTCGACCAGCAGCGCGAGCGCCAGCGGGGCCCCGGCCGGGGTGACAGCTGGGACCCGGTGCCGGTTCCGCTGCCGACGTACGTGACCGCGCCCGTCGCGCCGCGAGCCACCTCCAGCGTGGACCTGGGCGCGCCGGACACGTGGAGCTCCGCGCGCTCCAGTGCGGTCGAACCGGCCGAGCCGGAGGCGGAGCCCGCGGAGGAGGGCGGCCCGGCCGAGGCCGCCGAAGAGACCGAGGCCGACGGCGACGGCGACGGCCGCAGCGACGCCCGGCGTGCCGCGTCCGCGCGGCGGGCCCGCGAGCGCGGACGCACCCCGCTGTTCGACCAGTACGAGGACGGCGAACGGCCGCGCGCGGCCAACGAGTGACCCCGCGCGCGGGCCGCACGGCCCTGTGCGCGCGGGCCGTGTGACCGTCTGTTCGGGAGCCCCGGCTGACCAGCCAGGAACGGATTTCCAAGCACCCGGATGAGGATGCTAGAGTTTCACTCGTTGCAAGGGCCTGTGGCGCAGTCTGGTAGCGCACCTCGTTCGCATCGAGGGGGTCTGGGGTTCAAATCCCCACAGGTCCACCGCAATTCAGAACCCCGCCGGATTCGTCCGGCGGGGTTTCTGCATGCTCGGGTAGTTCCCGCGTGGAAGTCGGTGTGCCCGGCTCAGGACGGGGACAGTGGTTTGGCGAAGCACATGCTCAAGTCGTGGAATCGGTAGTAGCCGAACTTCACGCAGGGCGTGTAGCCGCTGGAGGTGTAGAGGGCGACGGCCTCGGGCTGCTTGGCGCCGGTCTCCAGGACCATCCGGGTGCGGCCGGCCGCGCGGGCGTCGTCCTCCAGGGCGGCCAGGATGCGGCGGGCGAGGCCGAGACCGCGGGCCTCCGGGACGACGTACATGCGCTTCAGCTCGGCGTCGCCGTCCGTGTATCCCTCGTCGTTCTCGTCCTGGGTGCGCCAGCCGCCCGTCGCGACCGGACGGTCCCGCTCGTCGTACGCGAGGAGGTACAGGCCGAGCGGCGGTCTGAACATCGACGCGTCCAGCGGTGTGACATCGCCCTCGTCCCCGTAGCGCTCGGCGTACTCGGCCTGCACCTGGTCGTTGAGTTTGAGGGCGTCGGGGTGGTCGAAGGGGACCGGACGAATATGCATACCGAATATGGTACATGTATGCATGCGGGGAGTGGATCCGGTTAAGTATCGTGCCCGGGTGCTGACTGTCACCAGTGTGAATGTGAACGGGCTCCGGGCCGCCGCGAAGAAGGGTTTCGTGGAGTGGCTCGCGGAGACCTCGGCGGACGTCCTGTGTCTCCAGGAGGTGCGGGCCGAGCCCGGGCAGCTGCCCGAGGAGGTGCGGGCGCCCGAGGGGTGGCACGTCGTGCACGCTCCGGCCGCCGCCAAGGGCCGCGCGGGCGTCTCCCTGTACACCCGCCGCGAACCCGACCGGGTCCGGATCGGATTCGGCTCCGAGGAGTTCGACGCCGGTGGCCGGTACGTCGAGGTGGACCTCCCGGGTGTCACCGTCGCCAGCCTCTACCTGCCCTCCGGGGAGGTCGGCACCGAGCGGCAGGACGAGAAGACGCGGTTCATGGGCGAGTTCCTGGCCCACCTGAAGGACCTGCGCGAGCGGGCGGCCGCCGACGGGCGCGAGGTCGTGGTCTGCGGCGACTGGAACATCGCCCACCAGGAGGCCGACCTCAAGAACTGGCGGGCGAACAGGAAGAACTCCGGCTTCCTGCCCGAGGAGCGGGAGTGGCTGGGCCGGGTCCTGGACGGGGCCGACGGCGGATACGTCGACGTCGTACGCGCCCTGCACCCGGACGCGGAGGGCCCGTACACGTGGTGGTCGTACCGGGGGCGGGCCTTCGACAACGACTCGGGCTGGAGGATCGACCTGGTCGTCTCGACTCCGGGACTCGCGCGGCGCGCGGTCAGGGGGTTCGTGGAGCGGGCCGCCACGCACGGGGAGCGGTGGTCGGACCACGCTCCCGTCACGGTGGTCTTCGAGAAGTGACCTGATGCGGTCCGGCCCGCTGGTGGCGTGCGGTTCGGACGGCGCGCCGGCCGGGCGGAACCGGGCCGGCGATCGGCGCCGCGGGTGGTCAGGGCCGCGGGTGGTCAGGGCCCCGGGCGGTCAGGGCCTCGGGCGGCGGCTGAGCCGGCGGTCCAGGGCCATCGACAGTTCCGCCTCCACCACGCTCTTCGCCAGGGGCCGCAGACGGGTCAGGTCGTCCGTGGTGCGGTTCTCGGTGAGGACGAGGGTGGTGAAGAGGGTGGCGAGCGCTTCGGCGTGGTCGCGGACGCCACGGGCCGCGGTGAGGACGTCGGCGAGCGGGATGCCCTCGCGGACCAGGGCCGCCGAGACGTCGAGCAGGCGGCGGCTGATGTGGACGATCTCGCCGCCGTCGGTGCCGAGGTAGCCGAGGTCGAGAGCGGCGGCGAGGTTCTCCGGGGTGGCCTGGCCCGCGAAGACGTCGGCCAGTTCCTCGGGGGAGAGGCGGACGGGGGTCTCCTCGGTGGGCTCGCCGAGCCCGAGGAGTTCGCCGACGTCGCGTCCGTGGTCGAAGGCCTCGGCCAGTTCCGCGATGCCGCTGAGCGTGTGCCCGCGCTCCAGCAGCGCCGAGATCGTGCGCAGCCGGGCCAGGTGCGTGTCGTCGTACCAGGCGATCCGGCCCTCGCGGCGGGGCGGCGGTATCAGCTTGCGTTCCCGGTAGAAGCGCAGGGTGCGCACCGTGATGCCGGCTTCCTCGGCCAGCTCCTCCATCCGGTACTCACGCTTCTCCGCCACAGGCGCACCTTACGTCGTACCCCCGGTAACTTTCCCGGCCGCGACCCCTACCCATCAGTACGGAGCTGTTCTACGCTCCCCATTGCGCCAGTGTTCACTGGCAGGGTCGGGCGGCTAGGGAGGCGTCGGGATGACCGAGCACGAACATGTACGCGTGGCGGTGGTCGGGTCCGGGTTCGGAGGTCTGGGGGCGGCGGTGCGGCTGCGCCGTGAAGGGGTCACCGACTTCGTCGTCCTGGAACGGGCCGGCGGCGTGGGCGGCACCTGGCGGGACAACAGCTACCCCGGGTGCGCCTGCGACGTACCGTCCCATCTGTACTCGTTCTCGTTCGCGCCGAACCCCGACTGGCCCCGCACCTTCTCCGGCCAGGAGCACATCCGGGCCTATCTGGAGCACGTCACCGACGTCTTCGGGCTGCGCCCCCACCTCCGCTTCGACTCCGAGGTGAAGCGGATGACGTGGGACGGCGAGAAGCTGCGGTGGGACATCGAGACCAGCAGCGGGTCCCTCAGCGCCGACCTCGTGGTGTCCGCCACCGGACCGCTCTCCGACCCCAAGGTCCCGGACATCCCGGGCATCGACTCCTTCCCCGGCAAGGTCTTCCACTCGGCCCGCTGGGACCATGACTACGACCTGCGCGGCAAGCGGGTGGCGATGATCGGGACCGGTGCCTCGGCCATCCAGATCGTGCCCGCCGTCCAGCCCGAGGTCGCGCGCCTCACCCTTTTCCAGCGCACCCCGCCCTGGGTGATGCCCCGCGTCGACCGGGCCATCAGCGGCCTCGAACGCGGGCTGCACCGCGTACTCCCGTTCACCGCCCAGGCCCGTCGTGGACTCCTCTGGGGCATCCGGGAGCTACAGGTCCAGGCGTTCACCAAGCGGCCCGACGAACTGGGCCTGGTCGAGCGGCTGGCCAAGCGCAACATGGCGCGGGCCGTCAAGGACCCGGCACTGCGCGCGAAGCTGACGCCGGACTACCGGATCGGCTGCAAGCGCATCCTGCTCTCCAACTCGTACTATCCCGCGCTCACCCGCCCCAACGTGGACGTGGTGGCCTCCGGGCTCGACCGGATCGAGGGGTCCACCCTCGTCGCGGCCGACGGCAGCACGGCCGAGGTCGACGCGATCATCTTCGGTACGGGCTTCCACGTCACGGACATGCCGATCGCCGACCGGGTGGTGGGCGCGGAGGGCAGGACACTCGCCGAGGCGTGGAAGGGCGGGATGAGCGCCCTGCGCGGCGCCTCCGCGGCCGGGTTCCCCAACTGGATGACGATCATCGGCCCCAACACGGGCCTCGGGAACTCCAGCATGATCCTGATGATCGAGTCCCAGCTGAACTACATGGCCGACTACGTACGGCAGTTGGGCGTGCTCGGCGGACGTGTCGCCCTGGACGCGCGGCCCGGCGCGGTGGCGGACTGGAACCGCAAGGTCCAGGAGCGCATGAAGCGCACGGTGTGGAACACCGGCGGCTGCACCAGCTGGTACCTCGACGCGCAGGGCCGCAACACGACCGTCTGGCCGGGCACCACGACCGAATTCCGTACGGCGACCCGCCGGTTGGACCTGGGGGAGTACGAGGTGCTGCGGCCACCGGGAGCGCACCCTGGCGGGCAGCCGGACAGCCCGGCGAAGGTGGAGGCGGGCGCGTGAGCCGACTGACGCACGTGGCGAGCGGCCCCTACGCCCCGCCCGCCGCCGCACGCGAGCTGACCGCGGTCTCCGCCGACGGAGCCCGGCTGCACGTCGAGGTGCACGGACCCGCGGACGCGGCCGTGCCCACCGTCGTCCTCGCGCACGGGTGGACCTGCTCGACCGCGTTCTGGGCGGCGCAGATACGGGACCTCGCCGCCGACCACCGGGTGATCGCCTACGACCAGCGCGGGCACGGGCGCAGCCCCGCGAGCGACGCGTGCGGTACGGACGCCCTCGCCGACGACCTGGAGGCCGTGCTCGCGACCACCCTGCGGCCGGGTGAGAAGGCCGTACTGGTGGGGCACTCCATGGGCGGGATGACGCTGATGGCCGCCTCGGCGAGGCCGCGGTTCCGGGAGCACGCGGTGGCGGCCCTGCTGTGCAGCACGGGAAGTTCACGGCTGGTGGCCGAGGCGCGCGTGCTGCCGTTGCCCGCCGGGCGGCTGCGCACCGGGGTCACCAAACGGGTCCTGGGGTCGCGGGCACCGCTCGGGCCCGTCACGCCGGTCGCCCGCAGGATCCTCAAGTACGCGACCATGGGCCCCGGTTCGTCGCCGGGCATGGTGGAGGCCTGTGCGCGGATCGTGCACGCCTGTCCGCGCGCGGTGCGGCACGCCTGGTCGCAGGTGCTCGACGCGCTCGACCTCGACCACGGCGTACGGGAGTTGACGGTGCCGACGGCGGTGGTGGCCGGGACGGCGGACCGGCTGACGCCCCTGGTGCACGCGCGCGCCCTGGTCGCGACACTGCCGAACTGCGTCGGGCTCACCGAACTGACCGGGCTCGGGCACATGACACCCGTGGAGGCTCCGGACGTGGTGACCGCACGGATACGCGAACTCGCCACCGACTACGCACAGATCAAGGAGGGCGCATGAGCAGGGTGAGCCTGGAGGGGCAGGTCGCGGTCGTCACGGGGGCCGCGCGGGGCGTCGGTGAACTTCTCGCCCGGAAGCTGTCCGCGCGGGGCGCCAAGGTCGCGCTCGTAGGTCTGGAGCCGGACGCGCTCAAGCAGGTATCGGAGCGGCTGCTGGGCGAGAGCGACCACTGGTACGCCGACGTCACCGACCACGAGGCGATGGCCCGGGTCGCGGGCGAGGTGAAGGAACGGTTCGGGAAGGTGGACATCGTCGTCGCCAACGCCGGTGTCGCCAACGGCGGTCCCTTCGTGGACTCCGATCCCCTCGCCTGGCGCCGGGTCATCGAGGTCAACCTCATCGGTTCGGCCGTCACCGCCCGCGCGTTCCTGCCCGTACTCATGGAGAGCCGGGGGTACTTGCTGCAGATCGCGTCGCTCGCGGCGATCACGCCGGCGCCCATGATGACCGCGTACTGCGCCTCCAAGTCGGGTGTGGAGGCGTACGCGCACAGCCTGCGTGCCGAGGTCGGTCACAAGGGCGTGCGCGTCGGGGTCGGGTACCTGTCCTGGACCGACACCGACATGGTGCGCGGGGCCGACCAGGACGACGTGATGCGCGAGCTGCGGCAGCGGCTGCCCTGGCCGTCCAACAAGACCTATCCCCTGGGACCGGCCGTCGACCGCGTCGTCGCCGGGATCGAGCGGCGGTCGAGCCATGTGTACGCGCAGTGGTGGCTGCGGGGGATGCAGGGTGTCCGCGGCTACCTGCCCGGAGTCATCGCGGCGGTGGGGCAGCGGGAGATGCGGCGGTTCGAGCCACGGCTCGGGAGTGTCGGCAAGGGGCTCGTGGGGGCCGGAGGGGCAGCCGACGACAGACGAGGAGAGGGCGTCTGACCACGGGTTATTCCGCCTCTCTCACTGTGAGTTACTGATCGAAATGCGTGCGTAGTGTCCCCGTGTAAGTCTGGTCGAGCCCGATCCCCTCACCCACACATGGGAGTGAAACAGCATGGGCAAGAAGGACCAGATGCAGAACAAGGCGGAGAACATGAAGCAGCAGGGCAAGAAGAGGATGGACCAGGAGATCAGCGAGCCGGGACGGCGTTCTCCGCAGCAGCCCGGTCAGCACTCTCCTCAGGGGACGGGCCACCGCGCCCCGCAGGAGGGCTCGGCCCAGCGCTCGCCGCAGGCGGGGGGCCAGCGTTCCGCGCAGGGCTCCGCGCAGGGCTCCGCGCAGGGTTCGGCCCAGCGTTCGGCGCAGGGCTCCGCGCAGGAGCGTGACCGCTCCATGCCGGAGAACGAGCGCGTGCGCCGTGAGGCGCAGGACCGCTTCGACCAGGACTACGACGCCTGACGTCGGAGGTCTGCTTGAAGTCTGAGTGGGGCGCCCCGACTTCGGGGTGCCCCACTCGCCTGCGGGCCGCTCGGCGGCCGGACGGCGTGGCCGCGTGCCGCGCGACGGCCCGGCGCCGGTCAGCGGGTGCGCGGTGGCAGCTTCGGGCGGGTGCGGTCCGGTACGTCCGAGAGATCGGGCGGGGAGGCCACCGGGTGGGTGTTCAGCAGATCCAGGGCCAGTTGGATCGCGGTGTCCATCTCCGCGTGACGGCCCTCCGCCCAGTCCAGCGGCGTACGCAGGACCTCCAGGTCCGGGGTGACACCCCGGTTCTCGACGGACCAGCCGTACGCGTCGAACCAGGCCGCGTTCATCGGGACCGTGATCACCGTGCCGTCGCCGAGCTGGTGCCGGCCGGTCATGCCGACGACTCCGCCCCAGGTGCGCTGGCCGACCACCGGACCGAGCTTGAGCAGTTTGAAGACGGCCGTGATCATGTCGCCGTCGGAGGAGGTCGCCTCGTCGGCGAGGGCGACCACCGGGCCGCGCGGGGCGCTCGAGGCGTACGACACCGGCTGGGCGTTGCGCGTCAGGTCCCAGCCCAGGATCCTGCGCGTCAGCTTCTCGACGACGAGTTCGCTGATGTGTCCGCCCGCGTTGCCGCGTACGTCGACGAGGAGCGCCGGGCGCGAGACCTCCAGCCGCAGGTCACGGTTGAACTGTGCCCAGCCCGAGCCTCCCATGTCCGGGATGTGGAGGTACCCGCAGCGGCCACCGCTCAACTCCCGGACCACCTCGCGGCGTTTGGCCACCCAGTCCTGGTAGCGCAGCGGCCGCTCGTCGATCAGCGGCACCACCGCCACCCGGCGTGAGGGCCCTTCGCCCCCCGGCGGCACGAACGTCAGCTCCACCGTCGTACCGCCCGCGCCCGCGAGCAGCGGGTACGGGCCCGTCACCGGGTTCACCGGGCGGCCGTCGATGTGGGTGAGCACCGCGCCCTCGCGGATGCCGGTGCCCGCCAGCGGGGAGCGGGCCTTGGAGTCGGAGGAGTCGCCGGGCAGGATCCGTTTCAGGGTCCAGCACCCGTCGCGCCGCACGAAGTTGGCGCCCAGCAGGCCCTGCCAGCGCTGGTAGTGCCCGGGTCCCTCGTTGCGGCGGGCGGCGGCGACGTAGGCGTGCGAGGTCCCCAGTTCACCGAGGACCTCACGCAGCAGGTCCGCGAACTCGTCCGGGGACGCGACCCGTTCGACCAGGGGGCGGTACTGGGCGAGCACCGCGTCCCAGTCGATGCCGCACATGTGGGGTTCCCAGAAGTAGGCGCGGATGATGCGGCCCGCCTCGTCGTACGCCTGGCGCCACTCGGCGGGCGGGTCCACCTCGTGGAGGATGCGGCGCAGGTCGATCCAGACCGTCGAGTCGCTGTCGCCGGGCTCGGTGGAGGGGACGGCGCGCAGCTCGCCCTCGTCGACCACGACCAGCCGGGAGCCGTCGCCGCTCACCGCGAACCAGTCCAGGTGGCCGACGAGTTCGGACTTCTTCGCCCTGCTGATGTTGAAGTGCTCCAGGGTCGGACGCCCCGAGGTGTCGTCGGGGTTGGCGAAGGTCTCGCCGAGCGCGCCCGAGATCGGCCAGCGCAGCCAGACCAGCCCGCCGCCCGCGACCGGGTAGAGCGCCGAGTACTTGGAGGCGGTGACCGGGAAGGGGGTGACCCGGCTCTCCAGACCCTCCAGTTCGACGCTGACCGCGCCGTCGGCGCCCTCGTCCTCGACGGGGTCCAGGCCGCCGGCGACCGGCCGCCCGTCGGGGTTCAGGGCGAAGGGGGAAGGGGTGGCGGAGGACAGGGGGACGAGATACGGGCGGCAGCCCAGTGGGAAGGAGAGGTCGCCGGTGTGGACGTCGTAGACCGGGTCGAAGCCGCGCCAGGACAGGAAGGCCAGATAGCGGCCGTCCCTGGTGAAGACCGGGTTCTCGTCCTCGAAGCGCCCGTTGGTGACGTCGACGACCAGCCGGTCCTTTATCCGCGCCATCTTGATCTGGCGCAGGGACCGGCCGACGCCGGGGTGCGACCAGGTCAGCCAGGCCCCGTCCGGGGAGAAGGCGAGATCCCGGACCGGTCCGTTGAGGGACTGGATCAGCTCGGTGACCTCGCCTCCCGCGCTCTTCGCCCGGCCGCCGGTCCCGCGGGGCTCCTCGGTCTCCTCCGCGCCCTCGGCCTCTGCCGCCTCGGTGGGCTCTTTCGTCTCCACCGTGATCTCCGCCGCCTCGGTGGACTCCTCCGCGGCTTCGGCCTCCTTCGTCTCCTCCGTCCCTCCCGTCTCTCTCGTCTCTCCCGTCTCTTTCGTCTCCTCTGTTTCTCCCGCGTCCTCCGTCGCGTCGAGGAGCAGCAGCCGTCCGTCGTTCGAGGCGATCGCGAGCCGTTCCCCCTGGGGATCCGACACCAGTTCCAGTACGCAGCCCAGCTCGCCGGTAGCCAGCCGGCGCGGCTCGCGGGCGCCGGAGGCCCGCGGCAGATAGGCGATCTCGACGGCGTCCTCGCCGTCCGCGTCGGTCACATAGGCGACCTGGCCGCCCGAGCCGAGCATCTCGGGCAGCCGGACCCGTACCCCCGGGGTGTCGGCGATGGTGCGGGCGGGCCCGTCGCGGTGGGTGAGCCAGTACAGGCTGCCGCGTACGACGACGGCGCCGGCCCGCCCCGTCTCGTCCACGGAGATGGCGTCCACGTGCTGGGCCGCGGGCACCTGGTAGGGGCGCCGCCCCGCGCGCTGCCCGCCGAGGCGGACGTCGAGACGGCGCGGGAGCGAGTCGGGGGACAGGTCGTCGACGATCCACAGGTCACCGGCGCACTGGTACACGACCCGGCTTCCGTCGCTGGAGGCGTTGCGGGCGTAGAACGCGTCGTGGTCGGTGTGCCGGCGCAGGTCGGATCCGTCGTACGCGCACGAGTACAGGTTGCCGATGCCCTCGTGGTCGGAGAGGAACGCGATCCGGCCGCCGACGAACATGGGGGAGTCGAGGTGGCCGTCGATGCCGGCGAGCAGCCGCTGCCCGTGCAGCCACAGCCGGCCCATGGCGCCGCCCCGGTAGCGCTTCCAGGCGGCGGGGTCGTGCGGTGGGGTGCCGGTGAGCAGCAGGGTCCTTCGTTCGCCGTCGATGTCGGCGACCGCGATGTCCGCCACCGGTCCCCAGGGCAGGTTGCCGCCGGGGTCGCCGTCGGTCGGGACGCTGTGGGCCCAGGTGAAATAGGAGAACGGCTGCCCGTGCGAGGCGACGGCGAGGATGTCGCCGTCGGGGGACCAGCCGCAGACCCGGGTGTCCGCGCTGCCCCAGTAGGTGAGGCGCCGGCCCGGGCCGCCGTCCACCGGTGTCAGGTGGATCTCCGGCACCAGGCTGCGCCAGCTCGTGTACGCGATGTCTCTTCCGTCGGGGGAGAACCGGGGGTGTCCGACCTTGGTGCGGTCCACGGTGAGCCGCCAGGCCCGCCCCGGCCCGTCCAGCGGTGCCACCCACAGATCGTCCTCGGTCACGAAGCACAGCCGGTCGCCGCTCAGGTGCGGGCAGCGCAGGTATCCGGATGCGGGGTCGGTGGTGTCCTGGTCCGCGGTCGCCTTCTCGTGCTCGTCGCTCACCTCCCCATGCTTTTCCCCTCGGAGGGCCCCGGCAACTTGTGCGGGGGACGCGCCGGGCGCGGAGGGGCGCGTGACCCAACACACGTACGAAACGGTTTCGTTTCGCTCGCGCCCGGGGTATCTTGAATCACGTACGAAGACGAAGAAGATGCCGTACAACGATGACGACGGAACCGAGTCGTTCTGAGCGGGAGAGGGTGAGTGGGATGACTGGAGCCGCAACGGTGCGTCGCAGTCGGATCACGCCCGAGCGCGAGGCCGAGCTGTACCGGGCCGTGCTCGACCTGCTCAGGGAGGTCGGCTACGACGCCCTGACCATGGACGCCGTCGCCGCCCGCACCAAGTCCAGCAAGGCCACCCTCTACCGCCAGTGGGGCGGCAAGGCCGAACTGGTGGTGAAGGCGCTGAGGCACGAGAAGCCGAGCGCCGGCGACGTCGACACGGGATCCCTTTCAGGCGACTTCCACGCGTTGGTGATGCGTGAGGACGACTGCCGGATGGAGCAGAACTCCGCGCTGATGCGGGGTATGGCCATGGCACTGCACGGGAACCCCGATCTTCTGAAGGCCTTCCGGGAACTGATCATCGAACCGGAGACCGTTGAGCTGCGCCGCGTACTGGAGCGTGCCGTCGCCCGGGGTGAGATCCGTCCGGACAACCCCGCGCAGGAGTACGTGCTGCACATGCTGATCGGTGCCTTCGCGGTGCGCGGCGTCATCGACCAACGGCCACCGACCCGTGCCTTCCTCACCTCGTACGTGGATGCCGTGATCCTCCCCGCACTCGGCGCCTGATCCCGCACAACCCCGGGACGAACCCCCGTATCCGTTCCTGACGCGACCGCTCACGTCGTCGGGCTGATCTCCCCTGCCCCCACCGGGTGACCTCACCAGCCCCTGCCATCCCACGACCTGACCGGGAGTACGCCCTCGTGGCCACGTTCCTCTACAAACTCGGCCGACTCGCCTTCCGGCGACGGCATTTCGTCGCCCTGATCTGGGTGGCGCTGTTGACGCTCGCGGGAGTCGGCGCGGCCAACGCCCCGGCCGCCGGCGCCAGCTCCTTCTCGATACCCGGCACCGAGGCGCAGAAGGCCTTCGACCTGCTGGAGCAGCGCTTCCCCGGCATGAGCGCCGACGGAGCGACCGCGCGCGTCGTCTTCAAGGCGCCCACCGGCGAGAAGATGGCGGACAAGGCCAACAGGGCGACCGTCGAGAAGACCGTCAAGGCGCTGGAGGACGGTTCGGAGGTCACCTCCGTCACCGACCCGTTCAAGGCCAAGGCCGTCAGCAAGAACGGTTCGATCGCCTACACGTCGGTGAAGTACAAGGTCTCCGGCATGGAGCTGAAGGACTCCTCGAAGAGCGCCCTGGAGGCGGCCGCGCAGCAGGCGCGGGACGCCGGGCTGACCGTCGAGGTCGGCGGTGACGCGCTCCAGGCCACGCCGGAGACGGGTTCCACCGAGGTCATCGGCATCGCGATCGCCGCGGTCGTCCTCGTCATCACCTTCGGTTCGCTGATCGCCGCCGGGCTGCCGCTGCTGACCGCGCTGATCGGCGTCGGCATCGGCGTCTCGACCATCACCGCCCTCGCCAACGCGCTCGACCTGGGCACCACCACCTCCACGCTCGCGATGATGATCGGCCTCGCGGTCGGTATCGACTACGCGCTGTTCATCGTCTCCCGTTACCGCGCCGAACTCGCCGAGGGCCGCGAGCGCGAGGAGGCGGCCGGGCGGGCCGTCGGCACGGCGGGCTCGGCGGTGGTCTTCGCCGGTCTGACGGTCGTGATCGCGCTCGTCGGCCTGTCGGTCGTGAACATCCCGATGCTGACGAAGATGGGCGTCGCGGCCGCCGGCACGGTCGCCATCGCCGTCCTGATCGCGCTCACGATGATCCCGGCGCTGCTGGGTTACGCGGGCCGCAAGGTCCAGCCGGCCGGCCAAAAGAGCAGGCTGCTCGGCGGCGGCCGGGCCGCGAAGAACGCGGGCCGGCCCAACATGGGCACCCGCTGGGCGAGCTTCGTCGTCCGCCGTCCGCTGGCCGTCCTGCTGCTCGGTGTGGTCGGTCTGGGCGCCGCCGCGGTGCCGGCCGCCTCGCTGGAACTGGGTCTGCCCGACGACGGTTCGCAGCCGGCCTCGACCACCCAGCGCAGGGCCTACGACCTGCTGTCCGACGGTTTCGGTCCCGGTTTCAACGGCCCTCTGATGCTGGTCGTGGACGCCAAGGGGAGCGACGACCCCAAGGGGGCGGTCACCCGGGTCACCGACACGGTCAAGGACCTCAAGGGCGTCGTCTCGGTGACTCCGGCGACGTACAACAAGCCCGGGGACACCGCGATGATCACGGTGATCGCGGACTCGAAGCCGTCCTCGGTGAAGACCGAGAACCTGGTGCACGCCATCCGTGACGCGGGCGGCGGCATCAAGGCGGACACCGACGCCGACGTGCTGGTCACCGGCAGCACGGCGATGAACATCGACTTCTCGCAGAAGCTCAACGACGCGCTGGTCCCGTATCTGGCGCTGGTGGTCGGTCTCGCCTTCCTGCTCCTGATCGTGGTCTTCCGCTCGATCCTGGTCCCGCTGAAGGCGGCGCTCGGCTTCCTGCTGAGCGTCATGGCGGCGCTCGGCGCGGTGGTCGCGGTCTTCCAGTGGGGCTGGCTGGCGAACCTCATCGGTGTGGAGCAGACCGGCCCGATCATGTCGATGATGCCGATCTTCATGGTGGGTGTCGTCTTCGGTCTCGCGATGGACTACGAGGTCTTCCTCGTGACCCGGATGCGCGAGGCGTACGTGCACGGCGAGAAGCCGGGCCAGGCCATCGTGACCGGCTTCAAGCACGGCGCGCGGGTGGTGACGGCCGCGGCCGTCATCATGATCGCCGTCTTCTCCGGCTTCATCGGTTCCAGTGAGTCGATGATCAAGATGATCGGCTTCGGTCTCGCGATCGCCGTCTTCTTCGACGCGTTCGTCGTCCGTATGGCGATCGTCCCGGCGGTCCTGGCGCTGCTCGGCAAGAAGGCCTGGTGGCTGCCGAGGTGGCTGGACCGGGCGCTGCCGAACGTGGACGTCGAGGGCGAGGGGCTGCGCAAGCTGGGCGCCGGTCCGAAGAGCCAGGACGAGGACGACGACCGCGAGCTGGTACGGGTCTGACCGTCCGACGTCAGTGAGCCACCGGGGTGGCGGCCATGTAGGTACGGCGGAGGAAGCGCATCAGGGCTTTCGAGTCGACCTGCACGACCGCCACCCCTTTGGGCGAGTGGAACTCCATGACCGCCTGCACCCGGCCGCAGGGCCAGACGCGTACGTCGCCGTTGCTGACGGGGACGCGGAGCCCCTGTTCCAGCAGTTCACGGGGGAAGACCCACTCGTGGGGGCCGGGCAGCGTGATGCGTACCTGACGGGAGTCGGCCTCGGGATCGTAGTGGAAGGCCACCGGAACGGCTCTGCCTTCGTCCTCGGGGGAGTCGGCCGTGTCCGTGACGATATGGGCGCGTGCGTACTGTTCGACGGCAGACATGAACCGACTCCTTACGCTGCGTAACCTGTGCGGAATCTATGAATCGGTCACCTTTCCAATGTCGCACATTCCGTGGATTCCGCTCTTGGACCACCGAGTACCCCGGTGGGGCCCGCGCGACACCGCACTGTGGGCCAGGACACGTGCCGGGACAGGTGCCGGGGCCTGCGCCGGAGCGTGTGACGGGCGGGCGGCGGGGTGCGCTCACCGGCCCGCCGCCGACGTCACCCTCCCGACTATTCATGGGTGCATCGCTCTTGCAAGCCATTCGCAACAAGGCACTATCATCGAACGGTGCATGTGCCTGACGGATTCATCAACGCCCCGGTCTCCGCCGCCACCGGACTGGTCGCCGCCGGCGCCGTCGCGGTGAGCCTGCGAGGCGCCCGCCGCGAACTCGACGAGAGGACCGCGCCGCTGGCCGGCCTGGTCGCCGCCTTCATCTTCGCCGTCCAGATGCTGAACTTCCCGGTCGCGGCCGGGACCAGCGGCCATCTGCTCGGCGGCGCACTGGCCGCGATACTCGTCGGCCCCTTCACCGGGATCCTGTGCGTCTCCGTGGTCCTGCTGATGCAGGGCATCCTCTTCGCCGACGGGGGCCTCACCGCGCTCGGCGTGAACATCACCGACATGGCGATCGTCACCACCGTCGTCTCGTACGCCGTCTTCCGAGGCCTGCTGAAGGTGCTCCCGCGGAGGCGGCGCTCGATCACCGCGGCCGCCTTCGTGTCCGCGCTGCTGTCCGTCCCGGCCGCCGCGGTCGCCTTCACCCTCATCTACGCGCTCGGCGGCACCACCGACGTCGCGATCGGCAAGGTCGCCACCGCGATGATCGGTGTCCACGTCCTCATCGGCATCGGCGAGGCCGCGATCACCGCCCTCACGGTCGGCGCGGTCATCGCCGTACGCCCGGACCTCGTGTACGGCGCGCGCGGCCTCCAGCAGCGGCTCAAACTGCGGGTGGGCGGCGAACTGGTCGACGCGGCCGCCCCCGCCCTCCCCGCCGCCGCCCCGGTCTCCCGCCGCAAGGTCTGGATCACCGGCCTCGTCACCTCCCTCGTCCTCGCGGGCTTCGTCAGCTTCTACGCCTCCGCGAGCCCCGACGGCCTGGAGAAGGTCGCCAAGGACCAGGGCATCGACCAGCGCACCAAGAAGCACCACACCGAGGACTCCCCGCTCGCCGGATACGGCGTCAAGGACATCTCCGACGCCCGCATCTCCGGCGGCCTCGCGGGCGTGATCGGCGTGGGCGTCACGATCGTCGCGGGCACCGGCGTCTTCTGGACGCTGCGCAGGCGCCGTACGGCCGACGCGTCCCCCGCCTCCCTGCCCGAAGGCGTCTGAGGTGGGCGCGGGCCACGCCCATCGCCTCTACCGGCACGGGCATTCACCGGTGCACGCCCTGCCCCCGCACACCAAACTCGCGGCCGCCTTCGCCTTCGTGGTCGTGGTGGTCTCGACCCCGCGCGAGGCGATGTGGGCGTTCGCGCTGTACGCCGTGCTGCTCGCGACGGTCGCGTGGCGGGCCCGGGTGCCGGCCGGTTTCCTGCTCAAACGGCTGCTGATCGAGGTCCCGTTCGTCGCCTTCGCGGTGCTGATGCCGTTCGTCGCCGAGGGCGAACGGGTGGGCGTCCTGGGCCTGTCCCTCAGCGTCAACGGCCTGTGGGGCGCCTGGAACGTGCTCGCCAAGGGGACGCTCGGCGTGGCGGCCTCCGTACTGCTGGCCTCGACCACCGAACTGCGCGAACTGCTCCTCGGACTCCAGCGGTTGAGGCTGCCTCCCCTCCTCGTGCAGATCGCGTCCTTCATGATCCGCTACGGCGACGTCATCACGGACGAGATGCGGCGGATGCGCATCGCCCGGGAGTCACGCGGCTTCGAGGCGAGCGGAGTGCGGCACTGGGGCGTCCTCGCCAAGTCTGCGGGCGCCCTCTTCATCCGCTCCTACGAACGCGGGGAGCGCGTGCACCTCGCCATGGTGAGCCGGGGATACGCCGGTTCGATGCCGGTCATCGACGAGGTGACCGCGTCGCGGGCGCAGTGGTCCTACGCTCTCGCCCTGCCCCTCGCCGCCCTGCTCGTCTGCCTGTTGGGATGGACCCTGTGACCGCTTCGCCCTCGTTCCCCCCCTCGCTGGAAGTGGCCGGACTGGCCTTCGCCTACCCCGACGGCCACCAGGCCCTCTTCGGCGTGGACTTCACCGTCGCCCGCGGCGAACGCGTCGCGCTGCTGGGCCCCAACGGCGCCGGCAAGACCACCCTCGTGCTGCACCTCAACGGCATCCTGACCGGCGGCGCCGGGACCGTGACGGTGGCCGGACTCCCGGTGGGCAAGCGGCACATGGCCGAGATCCGGCGCAAGGTCGGCATCGTCTTCCAGGACCCGGACGACCAGCTCTTCATGCCGACCGTGCGCGAGGACGTCGCCTTCGGACCGGCAGCCGCCGGGATGAAGGGGGCGGCCCTGGAGGAACGTGTCCGTACGGCCCTGGAGCAGGTCGGCATGGACGCCTTCGCCGACCGGCCCCCGCACCATCTCTCGTTCGGCCAGCGGCGCCGCGTCGCGGTGGCGACCGTCCTGGCGATGGAACCGGAGATCCTGGTCCTGGACGAACCCTCGTCCAACCTGGACCCCGCCTCGCGCCGCGAACTCGCCGACATCCTGCGGTCCCTGGACGTCACCGTCCTCATGGTCACGCACGACCTGCCGTACGCGCTCGAACTCTGCCCCCGGGCACTGATCCTGAGCGACGGGGTGATCGCCGCCGACGGCGGGACCGGTGAACTCCTCTCCGACGACGGTCTGATGCGCACCCACCGGCTGGAACTGCCCTTCGGGTTCGACCCGCGCTCCGTGGCCGCCACCCGCTGACCTGCCCTGTTCCGGGTCCGCGGGGTTACCGGCGGTCTCCTCCCCCTGCCGGTCCAGGCATCCGTACCGGCCAGTATCTTGTGCACGATGCACTTGTGCACTCCTGTTTTTTCCGTCCTGGGGGGAGGTCCGTCATGACCGACGGCACCGCTGTCGACAGCCGTCCGACGAAGATCATGTACGTCGCCGAGGCGACCGCGCACGGCGGCCGTGACGGCTATGTCACCAGCCAGGACGGACAGATCGAGCTGAAGGTCGCGATGCCGCCCGCACTCGGGGGCGACGGCAACGGCACCAATCCCGAGCAGCTCTTCGCCGCCGGGTACAGCGTCTGCTTCCACAACGCGCTGATCCTGGTGGGCCGCCGCGCGGGCTACGACCTGTCCGGGTCGACGGTCGCGGCGAAGGTCGGCATCGGGCCGAACAGACAGCGCGGATACGGTCTCGCGGTCGCCCTGAGCGTCTCGCTCCCCGTCGTCGAGCGGGACCTCGCGACGAAGCTCGTGGACGCGGCCCACGAGGTCTGCCCGTACTCGAACGCGACCCGGGACAACATCGAGGTCACGATCCTGCTCGGCTAGGAATCCGGACCTTCGCACGAGCGTTGCAGCCACTGTCGCAGGCGAGTGGACGGAGTGCGGACGTGAACGTGGACGGCACAGTGGCCGAGGGCTTCGAGCCGGTCAGGGCGGCGTTCCTGCGCAACTTCGAGACACTCGGGGACCGGGGCGCGGCCGTCGCCGTGTACCGGGACGGGCGCAAGGTCGTCGACCTGTGGGGCGGCGCGAAGAACGCCACCGCCGCGACCGCCGTGGAGGGCGCGGACGGCGCCGGGGGCACCGGTTTCCCGGCGGACGCGGCGCCCTGGGAGCACGGCACCGCGCAGATCGTGCGCTCCGCGACGAAGGGTGTGGCCGCCGCCGTCCTGCTGCTCCTCGCCCAGCGGGGGGAACTGGACCTCGACGCCCCGGTGGGCCACTACTGGCCCGAGTTCAAGGCGCGCGGCAAGGAGCGCGCCCTGGTCCGGCACGTGCTCGCGCACCGGGCCGGGGTGCCCGTGCTCGACCGGCCGCTCACCCCGGCCGAGGCCGCGGACCCGGACGTGACGGCCGCCGCCGTGGCCGCGCAGACGCCGGCCTGGGAGCCGGGGAGCGACCACGGGTACCACGCGCAGACGTACGGCTGGCTGACGGGCGAGCTGGTGCGCCGGGTCACCGGGCGCTCGATCGGCACCTGGATAGCCGAGGAGATCGCCGGGCCGCTGGGACTCGACCTGTGGGTCGGGCTGCCGGCCGCCCAGGCGGGCCGGGTGGGCCGGGTCGCCCCGATCGAGGCCCCGACGGCCGACGGCGGCCTGCGGCTGCGCCCGAAGCGGGCGGTCGCCGAGGCGTACGCGGACCCCTCGTCGCTCACCCGCCGCGCCTTCGGCGCGATCACCCCGCAGCCGGACGAGAACGATCCCGCCTACCGGGCCGCCGTCCTGCCCGCCTCCAACGGCGTCGCGACGGCGGACGGCCTCGCCCGCTTCTACGCCTCGCTGATCGGGGAGGTGGACGGCGTACGGCTGTTCACGCCGGAGAGCGTGGCGCTCGCCCGCGCCGAACAGTCCGCGGGACCCGACCGGGTCCTGGTCGTACCGACCCGCTTCGGCCTCGGGTACATGCTGCACGGCAGTGCCTCCCCGCTGCTGGGCGACGGCTCCTTCGGACACCCCGGCCGCGGCGGGTCCCTGGGCTTCGCCGACCCCGAGTCGGGGATCGCCTTCGGGTACGTGACGAACGGCTTCCGCAAGAGCGTGACGGCCGACCCGCGGGCGCAGGCGCTGGTCCGGGCGGTCCGGGCGGCACTGGGGGAGTGAGCGGGGGCGCGGACCGCGCACCGCGGAGGGGGGCGGGGCGGGGCGCGGACGGGCGGCGCGCGGGCCGCCCGCCGGGCCGGCCCGAGGGGTCTATCCGGCGTGCAGCATCAGCCCGATACCCACCACCAGCAGCCCGGCCGCCGCGATCCGGGGCGCGCCGAACCGTTCCTTGAAGAAGACGGCGCCGATCGCCGCGCCGATGATGATCGAGGACTCCCGGAGCGCCGCGATGGGTGCCAGGGCCGCTCGTGTCTGGGCCCAGAGCACGAGGCCGTACGCCAGGACGGACAGTGCCGAGCCCAGCAGGCCGAGGGCGGCGAAGGGCCGGAGCGAGTCGACGAACCCGCCCCGCAGACGGTGGGCCGCGTAGAGCGGGAGCACGGCGCCCTGGAGCGCCATCAGCCAGGCGATGTACCCGAGCGAGGAGCCGGAGGCGCGGACGCCCAGACCGTCGACGACGGTGTACGCGGCGATCGACAGCCCGGTGGCCAGCGCGGCCCCGATCGCCGCCCAGTCGGGACGGCGCCCGCGCAGCCCCCACAGCGCGACGCCGGTCAGGCCCGCGCAGGACACCGCGACACCCGACGCCGCCCACCCGTCGGGCACCTCGTGCGCGAAGACGGCCGCAAGCACGGTGACGACCAGCGGGGCGGTACCGCGGGCGATCGGGTACGCCTGCCCGAAGTCGCCCAGCCGGAAGGACTTCATCAGCAGCGCGTAGTACACGATGTGGATCACGGCGGAGAGGACGAGGTACGGCCACGCGCCGGAGGCCGGAACCGCCACGAACGGGATGAACGCCAGACCGATCAGCAGGCCGCCGCCCGCGATCAGGGCGAAGCCGGCCAGCTTGTCGGTGATGCGGTGCGCGATGGCGTTCCAGCCTGCGTGCGTGAACGCGGCGAACAGTACCGCCACGGTGACCTGCGGGGTCACCGGCGCCGCTCGCGCACGTCCACCGGGGTGCCGCCCGTGGCCTAGCTCCCCGCCTTGAGGAGCGCCGCCACGATCGGGCCCGCGGTGTCGCCGCCGTGGCCGCCCTGCTGGACCACGCCGGCCGCGGCGAGGTCGCCCTTCCACGCGGTGAACCAGCCGTTCGGCTTCTTCTGGTTGTCGACCTCGGCGGAGCCCGTCTTCGCGCCGTAGTCGGGGCCGAGCCCGGACATCGCCTGGGCGGCCGTACCGTACGCCGCCGTGTACTGCATGAGTTCGCGGAGCTGGGAGAGCGTGCCCGCGGAGAGCGTGCGGGAGGCGGTGGCCAGCTTGCGGTGGTCCACGTCCGGCGACACCAGGTACGGCTGGTGGAACGTCCCCGACTTGACCGTCGAGGCGACCGACGCCATGTTCAGCGGGTTCATGCGGACCCCGCCCTGGCCGATCAGCGAGGCCGCCATCTGGGCGTTCGCCTGGACCGGCACGGAACCGTCGAAGCTGGGCACGCCGATGGCCCAGTTGTTCATGCTCAGCCCGAAGACCTGCTGGGCCTGCTGTGTCAGGTCGGCGTTCTCCAGTTTCTTCGCCTGGCTGATGAAGGCCGTGTTGCAGGACCGCGCGAAGCTCGCCTTGAACGTGCCGCCCTTGATCTCGAACTTGTCGTCGTTCTGGAACTTCCAGCCGCCGTACGTCACGTACTTCGGGCAGGGGTGCGGCTTGTCCGCGGAGGCGAGCTTCTTGTCGATCAGCAGCGACGAGGTGATGACCTTCATGGTGGAGCCGGGGGCCAGGGAACCCTGGAGGGCGGTGTTGAAACCGTGGCTCTGGTTGGCGACCGCGAGGATCTCGCCGGTCGAGGGACGCATCACGACGACCGACGCCCGGGTCTTCTTGGCGACCTGCTGCTCGGCGTCCGCCTGGAGGGCCGGACTGAGCGTCGTGTGCACCGTGCCCGGGGTGCCCTCGCTGAGGGTCACCAGTGTCTTGTCGGGCGACTTCTGGGTGCCCTTCGTCGCGGCCTTGCGGACCACCCGCAGCTCGATGCCCGCCGTGCCGCCGGCGGTCTTGCCGTACTTCTCGCGCAGGCCGTCCAGGACCGTGCCCAGCGAGGGGTACTTGGCCGTGGTCAGTTCACCGCCGGCGCGGTCGAGCGCCTTGATGGGCGGGGTGCCGGCCGCGCCGGTGACCAGACGGTCGCCGTCCTGGAGGTCCGGGTGCACGACGGACGGCTGCCAGTCGACCAGCGCGACGCCGTCCTCGGCCCGCCGGGCGACGGTCAGCTTCGACTCGTACGCCAGCGGCTTGCTCTTGCCCTTGTAGGTGACGGTGGCCTTGACGGAGAACGGGACGGAGGCTCCCGACGGCCTGCCCGCCGTGACCGTGACGCCGGTGATGTGCGCGTCCTTGGTGTAGCCGGTCAGCATGGTCGTCGCGGCCCCGGCGTCGGTGGTGGCGCCGGCCGCCTTCGCGACCTCACCGCTCTGCCAGGCGGTGAGGAACCGTGTGGACAGGGCGGTGACCTCGGCCGCCGAGGGCGGACCGGTCTTCACGGCCTTGCGGCCGGCGGTCGTCGACGCCCGGTCCTCGGCCGACGCGCCGCCCCCGTACAGGCTGTAGGCGCCGAACGCCCCGCCGACCACGGCCACGGCGATCAGCCCGCCGACCACGGCGGGCTTCGTCTTCCGTCGCTCGGCGACGCGCCTTCTCTTCCCCACGGTTCCCGATCCTCCGCTGCTTCCCCTGGCCCCCGGTGCCCTCACCCTCCACAACGAGGGCTCCCAGCCTAGGGTCCCGCCCTGTGAAGGGTGACTTCAGGCGCCTGTTCGTAGCACAGCTGCGACGATCGGACCGGCCGCGTCCACGCCGTGCCCGCCCTGCTGGGTCATCGCGGCGGCCGCGATGTCGTTGCGGTAGCCCGTGAACCAGCTGTTCGACCGGGACTGCGCGTCGACCTCGGCGGAGCCGGTCTTGGCGCCGATCCTGCCGGTGAGTCCGGCCATCACCTGGGCGGCGGTACCGCTGACCGCGGTGCGGTTCATCATCGTGCGCAGCTGAGCGACCGTGCCCGGCGGCAGCCCCTTGGCGGTGGCGATCTCACGGTGGTCGAGGCCGGGCGAGACGATGACCGGCTGCCGGAAGACACCGGTCATCGCGGTCGCGGTCACCGAGGCCATGTTCAGCGGGCACATCTGGACCTGGCCCTGGCCGATCAGGTTGGCGGCCGTGTCGGGGCCGCCGGAGGCCGGGACGGAGCCGTCGAAGGACTCGATGCCGGTCTTCCAGTTGTTCCGGCCGAGGCCGAAGCGCTGCTCGGCCTCGTTGGTGAGCGAGTCGACCTTCACCTCGTCCGCGTACTTCACGAACGCCGTGTTGCAGGAGCGCGAGAAGCTGTCGGAGAGCGTCGCGTTCAACTGGGGTGCCATGCCCGGCAGGTTGTGGAAGGTCTGGCTCTCCGAGACCGCGCTGTCCGGGCAGGTCGCGGGGCCCGTCGCCGTGGTGATGCCGTTGTCGATGAACGTGGCCGCGCTGATGATCTTCATGGTGGAGCCCGGGGCGAGTTTGCCGAGGAAGGCCGCGTTGAAGCCGTCCGCGCGGTGGTTGGCGACCGCCAGCACCTCGCCGGTGCTGGGCTTGACCGCGACCACGGACGATTCGGCGTACCGCGCGACCGCCCGCTCCGCGGCGGCCTGCGCGCTCGCGCTCAGCGTCGTGCGCAGCTTGCCCGGCTTCCCCTTGGCGAGGGTCACCAGGGTGGTGTCGCCGACGCCCTCGGCCGCGTGATGGATCGAGAGCTCGACGCCCGCCGTACCGCCCGCCCGGTCGCCGTACTTCTCGCGCAGCGCGTCGAGGATCGGGCCCAGCGAGGGGTACTTGTCCTTGGCCAGGACAACGTTGTTCCGGTCCACGGCCTCGATCGGGGGGCTCGCCGACTCGCCGGTGACCAGGGTGTCGCCCTCCTTCAGGTCGGGGTGGACGACCGACGGCTTCCAGTCGACCAGCGCCTTGCCGGTGGTCTGGCCGCGTACGACGGTCAGTTCCGAGTCGTAGGCGAGGGGCTTGGACTTCCCCTCGAACGACACCGTGGCCTTCACGGAGAACGGCACGGAAGCGCCGGACGGTGTGCCCGGTGTGATCCGCACGCCGGTGAGGTGCGCGTCGGCGCGGTAGCCGGCCAGCAGGGTCTCGGCCTGGCTCGCGAAGTTCGTGTACGTCGCCGCCCCGGCCGCGTCGCCCTTCGCCCAGGCCGCGAGGAACTTCGCCGAGGTCTCCTTGACCTCCGCGCCGCTGGGCGGTCCGCTCTTCACCGGCGCGGGCCCGCCCGCGCTCTCCTTCCCGTCGAGCGCGCTCACCACGTTGAACGCGCCGTATCCGGCGCCTCCCACCATCACCGCGAACACACTGCCGATGATGGCGGCCTTTGCCCCCTTGCGCATCGCGCGAACCCCTCCCCGTGGACCGCTCCCCCGAACTTCTGAACGCGTTCAGAAAAGTCGGTCTGCGTAGCACTGTATGCGGGCGGAGGGACGCATGGGGTCTACATTTTCCGAATCGTTAGACCGGACCTCGATCGCATCCTTGAACATCGGTCACGCATGCGGCGTCTGAGGTCCTGGGCCCTCCGGGTCCGCTCCCAGGCCCCATGAACGGCCCGGGTATACGATCGAGAGGTACGCGGCAAGCGGGGCGAGAGCCTGTGTGGCGTCTCCCTGAAGGGCCGCGCGTCCGGGAAGCGGTGAGTCGTCACCCCCGGCCGCGGACCCGGGCGTCCGCCGGCCCAGGCCCCGCCGAGGCGCCGTGCCGGGAGTTGTGATGACCAGTCCACACCAGATCGATCCGCGCGCGTTCGACGACCCGCGCAACGTCTATCCGACCGACGAGCAGTTCTACGCGCACGGCCGCCCGGCCGACCCCCTGCTGCCGGAGGACCGGCCGCGCGGCGGCCACCCCGCGGCACCGCTGCACCACCGGGGGACGTGGGCGACCGTCGCACTCGTCGCCGGCATCATCCTGCTGATCCTCGTCGGGATCGCCCTGTTCCCGTGACACCGCCCGCGCGGCGGCCCTGGGACTGAACGAAGGGCGCGGTGGAGTGCCGCGCCCTTCTCGACGTGCCTGTACGACCTGACTCACGTGCCTGGCCACATCCAGAGCGGCCGGAAGTTGAATCCGGGGCCGGATCCGCGACTTCCGCGCCGCCGGCATCGACGCCGAGCGTCGCAGCCCTCAAGGTGCACTTCCCACGAATCCGTGCCTAGGCTGACAGGAGGGATGTGGGGGTCTCTGACCAGGCGCGATGCCACGCATCATGGTTCGCCGATGCGTGGAGAGACGATCTCCCCGAGAAGATTCTCAGGAAGGTGCCGGTGACGGTGCCGGCGTCGTCGTCGCGTCGCTTCGCGGGTGAGCCTCCATGACCGGCCTCGGCCAGAGGCACGCGACCAACCACCGCTGCCCCGCCCTTTCCGGATCCGACGAGTCGGCAGGAGCGAGCCCCGACACATGGTGTGGACCGGAGGGCGAGGAGCTTCAGGTTCCTCGCTCCCCCTGCACTTGATCGGCTCGGGGTGACAGCGGGCTGATCCACGGGCGTCGCTCCTGAGCGGGCTCCGACCGCGAACGGTGCGGCGCTGGGGCGTGTGGATGCCATGGATGCCATGGACGGCATGGATGCCATGGACGGCGGTTCGTTCAGGAAGGACATGTTGTGAAACTCGATCAGATCCTCCCGGCGCACATAGGGTTCGGTAGCGCACCGCTCGGAAACATGTTCCGTTCGGTTCCCGAGGAAGAGGCCGCGGCCACGGTCGACGCCGCATGGGAACAAGGCACGCGCTACTTCGACACCGCGCCCTTCTACGGCTCCGGATTGGCGGAGATCCGTCTCGGGAATGCGCTCTCCGGCCGTCCGCGCGACGAATACGTCCTCAGCACGAAGGTCGGCCGGGTCATCCTGGACGAGGAGGAGGACCCGGCCGCACGTGATCTCGGCGAGAAGGGCAACCTCTTCGCTCATGGGCGCCCGAACAAGATGGTTCATGTGTGGACGGCCGACGCGACGAGACGTTCCATAGAAGACAGCTTGAAGCGCCTGCGGACCGACCGCCTGGACATCGTGTGGGTGCACGACATCGCCCAGGACTTCCACGGCGACCTGTGGCTGGAGAAATTCGAGGAGGCTCGCACGGGTGCGTTCCGTGTTCTCACCGGGTTGCGGGACGAGGGTGTCATCAAGGCCTGGGGACTCGGCGTCAACCGCACCGAACCCATCGAAATCACTCTCGCGCTGGACGAGCCGCAGCCGGACGGGTTCCTGCTGGCCGGCCGGTACTCCCTGCTCGACCACGCGCACGCGCTGCAACGGCTGCTGCCCATGGCGGAGGAACAGGGCGTCGGCATGGTCGTGGGAGGGCCCTACAGCTCCGGCATCCTCGCCGGCGGCACCCACTTCGAGTACGTCACCGCTCCGCCCGAGATCGTGGCCAAGGTCGGACGGCTGAAGGAACTCACCGACAGCCATGGCGTGAGCATCAAGGCCGCCGCCCTCCACTTCTCGCTCGCGCACCCCGTCGCCGAGGCGGTGATCCCGGGCGCGACCCAGCCCGCCCACACCGTCGAGGACCATGCCGCGCTCAACGAGAAGGTGCCGGCCGGGTTCTGGGCCGATCTGCGCGACTCCGGCCTGGTCAGCCCCCTGGCGCCCCTGCCGGACGGGGCATGAGCCCTGTCGCCCGTCCGACAGGCGTCCAACGAGTTCTGGAGAAGCGACATGGCGTCCACATCAGTGAGCCGGGTCGTCCCGGCCTCTCCCGCACGCGTGTGGGAAGTCATCGGCGGGTTCGGGTCACTGCCCGACTGGCTGCCGTACATCCCCGAAAGCACCTTCACGGAGGGCGGTCGCGTACGGCACCTGAAGAATCCCGACGGGGAAGCCATCGTGGAGCGGCTGATGTCGTTCGACGAGGAACAGCGGTACTACAGCTACCACATCGTGCAGGCGCCCTTCCCGGTCGTCGACTATCTGTCGACCCTCCGGGTCCACGAGATCAGCGACGACGAGAACGCAGCCGAGGTCCAGTGGTCCGGCCGCTTCGTCCCGGTGGGGGCCACGGACGAGGAAGTGGTCGACCTCTTCACCGGCATCTACCGAGACGGCCTGGACGCCTTGACCAAGACGCTCGGCGGCTGAGAGCTGTCCCCCCCCGCACCGTGCCACGGCCGAAGGCCGGATCCACTCCCGGATGCACCCTCCGGCGAGCAGGAGTCGCTCCCCGCTCCGTCCGTCAGGGTCCCAAGTCGGTGGGCGCCGGCAAGGACCAAGCGTGCGCGGTGGATCGCCGCGCGCCCTACGCGACTAGGGCGTGTGCCGGAGGTGCTCTAGGTTGACCGACGTGAGTGCGCGGGGGCGGAGTTATCGATATGTCGGACCGGTCGAGCTGAAGGCTGCGGTCCGGCCTGGTGACGCCGGGCGTCGGATCGGCTCGGCGGCTGACTTCGGTAGCTGGATCGTGGAGCAATCGGCAGCGGAGCTGGCCGAACCGTTCACCTTCGTGGTCGGTATGGACGGTGTGCTTCGGCTGGCGCCGCGGCGAAGCGAACACGTGGCCTGTGCCGGCGGAGACCTGGTGCTGAGTGCCGGCGAGATCAGTTTCATGCGCGAGGCGGACCGGTGGACTGTGGGCGAGGTCAGCAACCAGTCCACCGGGTTCTGCCCGGACGTCAGGTCCTGGGCGGAGGTCGCCCGTGCTCTGGACGCTGTGCAGCTTCGGCGGCCTTCCGGCTTCACCCACGAAGTGGTGTTCCGGCGGTGCGCCGACTGCCAGGAGCACAACATCGTGCGGGGGGACGACTTTGTCTGCGTCTTCTGCGGCAGCGACCTGCCCGAGGCATGGAACGTGGATCCCACTGCGTGACGTTCGAGGTTCACAGCCACACGTTGACGGTGTCGTGTTCCGCGTCCCTCGGTCATGCCTGTGCAGCTGGACCCGGGCGTCCGGCATCTGTGGGGAGGGGAACGCAAGGTGGTCAAGGTCTCTGGTGAGGCTCGTCTTCGGTGGAACCCGGGCTTCTGGTTCGGCTCTTCGACGGTCGCGGGCATAGTGCTCGTCCCCACCTGGTTGTGGGGAGCGTTGTCCGGTGGCCTTGATGTGGCGGAGACCTGTGTTCTCGGGGAGGGGCAACCCTTCGACGCGAGCTACCGGCAGGGGCTCGGGCCGCAGCCGTCGGGTCCGTTCCCGTTGCACAACATGTGCAACGCCTCGTACGACCTCGTTCCAGGCTGGGTGAATCCGACGCTCGCCTGTCTGGCTGTCATCGTCACAGGGTCCCTGATCGCGACCGTCGTGACGGGTGTCGTTCAGCTCAGGCGTGCGCTCTCCGGGCGTCGAAACGGAGAGAGGCCAACTGCGTAGCGCGGCGATTGTCCACGAAGGCAACGTGGGGCGTCGGCAACGACCGAGGGGGCGCGGCAGTCTGCCACGCCCCCTCGCTACGTCCGCCCGGCTAGACCCACGTGTCCAGCCACATCCGTGACCGCCACTGCTCTATCGGGATCGACGTGCCCGTGTAGAGCGGCCAGAAATAGATGAAGTCCCTGTATGGCGGATGGCGCGGCGCCTGACCAGGCACTTCATGGGGGACGGGCGCACAGTCAGCGCTCTGGGCCGTGTGTGGGCCGTGACAGCAGGTGGGGCGTGAGAGCGGACCACGGTTTCACGCCCTAGATCGCGTAACCGCGGCCAGCGTGCCTCTTTGCCAACTCATGATCACCTCCACCGTCGGGCCGGACTAGGCTCCGACAGCGCTCTGTGGGTGGGGGAGCGCGGCCGCACTGTGCTGAGGGGCGAAGTGAGCAGAAGACGGGCTGTGGCAGGCGTATGGGCGGCTATGGCGATGCTGCTGCTCGTCGGGTGTCGTCCAGCGAAGGGCGCAACGGAGGACCACGGCGCGGCTGCCGAGGATGGACTGACGTTCACGTATCACCGGCACTCCGGCGACGGCATGATCGATCAGACCCTCAGCATCCGCAACGCCTACATGTCCTCGGTCTCTCCTGTATTGGCGTTCACCGCCCTTGACCGGCACCGTCACCCGCTTCCAGGTGTACGGGTCCGAACCGTCTTCGGCAGTGACAGCGGCCGGTTGGAAGTTCCTTATGGGGCGGGTTACGACATCCTGCGCTTCTCCGGGTCTGGCGAGCACCAGGTCTTCGACGTTCGCGTCACCGTTACTCGGGTGACCACCGCCAAGACCCAGGCCGACACTCTGCCCCCGAGTGCCGAGACGCTGGACGCGGCTGGGCGGGTTGTCAGTAAATTCTCGCGCTTCGCCGCCGTCCGCGTGACAAACCCTGAAGAATTCGCTGTTTCGGCGCGTATCGCCTACCTCGTTTACGACCAGCCGGCCGAGGGGGAGACGCAGCAAGCGGTCTCCGTGATCCCCATCGGAACGCTGGTCCGGATCCCTGCTCGCAGCATGGCGATCGTCGAGGTGACCGGCGACGCTGCCCGCGCCGTAGCCAAGTACTCCGGCGGCCCAGCGGTGAGCGTCAAGGCGTACAACTCCGAAGCGGTAGATATGCCGGCGGAGCCAGTCCCACCGGCGCTTTAGTCGGCTACCGGTACAGCCCATCTATCGCTTTCCGGGTACGTCCCTCACTGCTCGGCATGAGATGCGTGTAGGTCCGGAGCGTGAATCCCGGATCGCTGTGGCCGAGGTACTGGCTCAGGGCCCGGATGTTCTCGCCGGCATCCAGCAGTACGGACAGTCTGGGCAGCCACGACCTAGGGGTGGCTGACGTGACCGCGGAGCTGTTCTGCCAAGGCATGGCGCCGGTCATCGTGTTCACCGGGGCAACCAGCCCCACGCGCCGGGTACGTCGAGTGCCACCATTTGGTGCCCCTGCATGAGGCAGGCGAAGGCCGGACGAAGCTCGGTGATCTGGCCCTCATCTGCGCCAACTGCCGTCGCATGATTCACCGCCGCGCTCCCAGGCCTCCCCCCCCCCAAGAACTGAGGGTCACCATTGAGAAGCGCCGATCGGAGATCCGTCGTGACTCTGTAGCCATCGTGCGGCAGCGCGATGCGGGTACAGATCAGTCCTCAGTTCCGGAGCGCTGATCCCCCACACGTCCCCCAAAGTTGGCTTGGCGGACAGAGTGGCTGGTCAGAGAAAGCGGAGCCAGCCCGCTGTAAATCTGCCGGGCCCAGAGCTGGGCCGTCCTCGGGCCGTCCGAGGGCAGCCAGCGACGGCCGACAACAGCCAGGAACGACCAACGGGGCGCGGCAGGCTGCCGCGCCCCTTTGCTACGGCTGTGCAGCTAGACCCACGTGTCCAGCCACATCCGTGACCGCCACTGCTCTATCGGGATCGACGTGCCCGTGTAGAGCGGCCAGAAGTAGATGAAGTTCCAGGCGATCAGCAGGACCAGGACGCCCGCGCTCGCCGCGCCGACGACGCGGCGGCGTTCCGTGGCGCCCGGGGGGCCGAGGATCGCGCCGATCATCATGGCGAGGGCCAGGCACAGGAACGGCAGGAAGATCACCGCGTAGAAGAAGAAGATCGTGCGCTCCTGGTACTGGAACCAGGGCAGGTAGCCGGCCGCGATGCCGCAGGCGATCGCGCCCGCTCGCCAGTCGCGGCGGAACGCCCAGCGCCACAGCAGGTAGACGACCGCGAAGCAGGCGGCCCACCACAGGATCGGGGTGCCCAGCGCCAGTACCTCGCGGGCGCACTTGCCGCTCGCGTCGGCCGGGCAGCCGTCCTTGCCGGGCAGCGGGGACTCGTAGAAGTAGGAGACCGGGCGGCCCAGGACGAGCCAGCTCCACGGGTTCGACTGGTAGGTGTGCGGCGACGAGAGGTGGACGTGGAAGTTGTACACCTCGTGCTCGTAGTGCCACAGGCTGCGCAGCCAGTCGGGCAGGAAGGTCCAGTTGCCGCCCTTGCCGTCGGTCACGGCCCAGTTGCGGAAGTAGCCGCCCTTGCCGTTGTCCGGGGAGAGGATCCAGCCGGTCCAGGAGACGAGGTACGTCACGATCGCCACCGGGACCGTCGCGAGGAACGCGAGGCCCGTGTCGTGCTTCAGGGTGGCGGTGTACGGGTGCTGGGCACCCGCGGTGCGGCGCGCGCCGACGTCCCACAGCACGGACATCAGGCAGAACGCGGCGAGGACGTAGAGGCCGCTCCACTTGGTGCCGAGCGCCAGCCCCAGCATCAGGCCCGCCGTCCAGCGCCAGGGCCGCAGGCCGAGGCGGGTCGTCTCGGCGGTGTACGCGTCCGGGCGGACGACCCCGTCCGCGCCGGCCGGCAGCGCGGCCGCCAGCCGGGCCCGCGCCCGGTCCCGGTCCACGACCAGACAGCCGAAGGCCGCCAGGACGAAGAACATCAGTACGCCGTCGAGGAGCGAGGTGCGGCTCATCACGAAGTGCAGCCCGTCCACCGCCATCAGCGTGCCCGCCAGACAGCCCAGGAAGGTCGAGCGGAACATCCGGCGCCCGATCCGGCACAGCAGCAGCACCGACAGCGTGCCCAGCACCGCCGTCATGAACCGCCAGCCGAACGGGTTGAACCCGAACATCCATTCGCCGATCCCGATGACGTACTTGCCGACCGGGGGATGGACGACATAGGCGGGGTCGGTGGGGATCGAGACGTGCCCGTTGTGCTGGAGGACCAGGTCGTTGGCGTTCTTGTCCCAGTTGACCTCGTAGCCGCGGTGGATCAGCGCCCACGCGTCCTTGGCGTAGTACGTCTCGTCGAATATCACCGCCTTCGGGCTGCCCAGGTGCCAGAACCGCATCAGCCCGGCGAGCAGCGTCACCAGGAGCGGTCCTCCCCAGCCCGACCAGCGGGTGAGGCGTTCGGCGGCCTCGTGGCGCAGGCCGAACACGGCCCAGATCCGTGGGCTCGGTCCGGCGTACGGCGGCACGAGCCGGTCGCGCACATCGGTTCTCGGCGGCGCCGTGTATCCGAAGCGGCGCAGCCGCTGCTGCCACGACGGCTGCTGCGCTTCGGCGGCCTGGCTCTGCCGGGTGTCCGTGGAGGACGCGGTACTGGTCACCGCGCCATCGTAGGGAACAGGTCTGTGCGAGTCCCGTGCACGGGCCTTAATGGGTGGATGAGGCTGCCGCGGATCGCCCCTGCGAGGATGGATCCGTGACAGGAACCCTTGTTTTGGCAGGCACCCCGATCGGCGACACGTCCGACGCCCCGCCCCGGCTCGCCCAGGAGCTGGAGAGCGCGGACGTCGTCGCCGCGGAGGACACCCGCAGGCTGCGCCGGCTCACCCAGGCGCTCGGGGTGCAGCCCACCGGGCGGGTCGTGTCGTACTTCGAGGGCAACGAGGCGGCCCGGACCCCGGAACTCGTCGAGGCGCTGACGGGCGGGGCGCGGGTGCTGCTGGTGACCGACGCGGGCATGCCGTCGGTCTCCGACCCCGGCTACCGGCTGGTCGCGGCGGCCGTCGAGAAGGACATCAGGGTCACCGCCGTACCCGGCCCGTCCGCCGTGCTCACCGCGCTCGCGCTGTCGGGGCTGCCGGTCGACCGCTTCTGCTTCGAGGGGTTCCTGCCGCGCAAGGCGGGGGAGCGGCTGTCGCGGCTGCGGGAGGTCGCCGACGAGCGCCGCACGATGGTCTACTTCGAGGCGCCGCACCGGCTGGACGACACCCTCGCCGCGATGGCCGAGGTCTTCGGGGACACCCGGCGCGCCGCCGTCTGCCGCGAACTGACCAAGACGTACGAGGAGATCAAGCGCGGGCAGCTGGGCGAACTGGCCGCCTGGGCCGCCGAGGGCGTGCGCGGGGAGATCACCGTCGTCGTCGAGGGCGCGCCCGCCAAGGGCGCGGAGGAGCTGGACGCCGGAGAACTCGTGCGCAGGGTGCGGGTGCGCGAGGAGGCGGGCGAGCGCCGCAAGGAGGCCATCGCGGCGGTCGCGGCGGAGGCAGGAATTCCCAAGCGCGATGTCTTCGATGCGGTCGTCGCGGCAAAGAACGCGGCACACACCGCCCCATAGAAGGGCAAAGGGCGGTCGCCAAAAGCAAAGCTCGGACCGTGTTCCGAGACCCTTCCGACAAGGAAAGGCCAAAACGGCTCCAACACTCGACAGGCCGGATGCGTTCGCGCCCGGAGAAGCGTCCACTGGGTGAAGGGACGCACCGGTCCCCAGTCTTCGGAAGCCGGAGGGATTCAGGGGGAATCCTGTCGGCGAAGGCGCTTGTCCAGCGGACAAGAGGAGCACTGGCATGAGTGAGATCGCAGGACGGACCGGCCGTGTCGACGGCCCGGTCACCAGGCAGCAGACGGGCCATCGCAGCGCGGCGACCGCCGTCGTCAACGAGTCGTACTCCTTCGCCTGCATGCGCTGCGGGCACGGCTGGGAGCAGTCGTACGAGATAGAGCACCACCACGACGCCGAGGGCAGCGAGTTCGTGATGTACGTGGCGGACGGCCATGTCGTGCCGTCGCCGCTGAGCCGCCCCTCCTGCCAGAACTGCGACGGCCACGTGGTGCGCATCATGCGCGCCGGTCAGGTGTCCTCCGTCCAGAACTCCATGCACCGTCCGTACCACCCGGAGCGTCCGCTGTCCCAGCAGCCCGCGAAGGCGCGCGGAGAGGCCCCGGACGAGGACCTCGACCGGACGGCGGCGCCCCAGGAGCCGCACCACTGGCACCTCTCCGACCTGCTGCACCCCTTCCACCACCGCAGGGCGAGCTGACACTCACCGCACCCGAGCCCGGGCACATCGCACACGAGCGAGCCGGGGCTCACCGCGGGGCGGGCCGACGCCAGGCCCCTGCCGGGTGAGACCGGGCATGCCCCTTTCGTAGGATCGGGGCATGCCCTCCGACAAGACCGAAGCGCCCCCGCTCCCCGAGCCGCTGCGGGTGCCCGTCGCCGACTCGCACACCCACCTCGACATGCAGTCCGGCACGGTCGAGGAAGGCCTCGCCAAGGCCGCGTCGGTCGGCGTGACGACGGTCGTCCAGGTCGGCTGCGACCTGAACGGCTCGCGCTGGGCGGCCGAGACCGCCGCCGCGTACGAGGCCGTCCACGCGACCGTCGCGCTGCACCCCAACGAGGCGCCCCGTATCGTGCACGGCGACCCCGACGGCTGGTCCCGCCAGGGCGCGCGGCGCCCCGGGGGCGAGGACGCCCTCGACGAGGCCCTCGCCGAGATCGACCGCCTCGCCGCGCTCCCGCAGGTCAAGGGCGTCGGTGAGACCGGACTCGACTACTTCCGTACGGGCCCCGGGGGCGAAGCCGCCCAGGAACGGTCCTTCCGCGCCCACATAGAGATCGCCAAGCGGCACGGAAAGGCGCTGGTCATCCACGACCGCGACGCCCACGCCGACGTGCTGCGCATCCTCAAGGAGGAGGGCGCTCCCGAGCGGACCGTCTTCCACTGCTACTCCGGCGACGCCGAGATGGCCGGGATCTGCGCCCGCGCGGGCTACTTCATGTCCTTCGCCGGCAACATGACCTTCAAGAACGCCCAGCCGCTGCGCGACGCGATCGCCGTGGCGCCCCTGGAACTGCTCCTCGTCGAGACCGACGCGCCCTTCCTGACACCCGTGCCGTACCGCGGACGGCCCAACGCGCCGTATCTCGTTCCGGTCACGGTCCGTGCCATGGCGGCCGTACGCGGCATCGACGAGGACGTGCTGGCCACGGCGCTGTCGGCGAACACCGCTCGCGCTTTCGATTACTGAGCGATAACGCTTGCAGGCGTTTTCCGGGGGCTCGGCCGGGGGCAGTGTCGCGACACAGCGTAGCCGCGTTGCTTGGGAGAGTGACGACCGCTCCGCTAGGTTCTGGTCGCCCGATCCGGACCCTGGAGCGTGTCGTCGTGAGCAACTCGCAGTACGAGACGTTTGGCCTGACCGCAACGCCGTACGAGCCGTACGAGCCGTACAAAACCTACGGACCGTACGAGCCGTACGAGTCCCATGAGCCGTACGAGTCCTACGAGCCGTACGAGAGACCCGAGCCGTACGGCGACGGCTACCCGGAGGATCGTCCGGGCGGTCCCGTCGGCCCGCCGGACGGCCCTGGCCCCGGCTCCGGCCCCGACTCCGGGGACACGTACCGGCCCGCGTACGAGAGCTCGGCCGACCGGACGACCCAGGTGTCCCAGGCCACCCTGCGGTCCCAGGCCCCCACGGAGCCCCGACTGCCCCGCCAGGAGCACGTGCAGGGGCCGGTGGAGGCGCCGGCGGACGCCGTGGGCGACGAGGGGACGGCGGCGGAGCCGCGGACCGGTGGACGGGCGGAGGCACGGCGAGCCGCCCGGCGCGCGCCACGGCGCCGGGGGGCCGCCGAACGCGCGGAACCGCTGCGCCGGCTGCTCCCGCAGGCGCTGGTCGTCGCCTTCCTGGCCGGCGGCACCTCCGCCTTCGTGGCCAGTGACAAGGCCGTCGAGCTGACCGTCGACGGGAAGCCGCGCACGCTGCACACGTTCGCGGACGACGTGAGCGAACTGCTCGCCCACGAGGGCGTGCGGGTGGGCCCCCACGATGTTGTCGCGCCCGCCCCCGGCACCCCGTTGACCAGCGGTGACGAGGTCGCGGTCCACTTCGGGCGGCCCGTGCACCTCACCCTCGACGGGCAGCGCCGCAGGGTGTGGACGACGGCGGGCACGGTGGACGGGGCGCTGGAGCAGCTCGGGGTGCGGGCGGAGGGGGCGTACGTGTCGACCTCGCGCTCGCGGCCCATCGGGCGGGAGGGCCTCGCGTTCGACGTCCGCACCGAGCGCACGGTGACGATCATGGCGGACGGGCGGGCGCGGACGATCCGGACGAACGCGGCGACCGTGGCCGAGGCCGTCGAGGAGGCCGGGATCACGCTGCGCCACCAGGACACGACGTCCGTGCCGTCCGGGAGCTTCCCCCGGGACGGGCAGACGGTCAGCGTGATGCGGATCACCGGGTCCCGGGAGCTCCGTGAGGAGCCGATCCCCTTCGAGGTGACGCGGACGAACGATCCTTCACTCCTCCGCGGCACGGAGGTCGTCGACCGGGCCGGTGAGCCGGGGGTCCGGCGGGTCCTGTACCTGCTGCGCACCGTCAACGGGGTCAAGGAGCGGCCCCGGCGGATGGGGGCCGAGGTGGTACGGGAACCGCGGACACAGGTGGTGCGGGTCGGTACCAAGCCGCGGCCGGACTCCGTGAAGGGGGCCGACCACCTGAACTGGTCCGGGCTCGCGGCGTGCGAGTCCGGGGGGCGGCCCGGCGCGGTGGACGCCTCCGGGACCTACGGGGGTCTCTACCAGTTCGACACCCACACCTGGCACAGCCTCGGGGGGTCGGGCCGCCCCCAGGACGCGCCCGCCACGGAGCAGACCATGCGGGCGAAGAAGCTGTACGTGCGGCGGGGGGCGACCCCGTGGCCCCACTGCGGCGGCCGCCTCCACGGGTGACCTCCGGTGGTTGCCCGGCCCCCCTCGGCCTGAGCGGCCTCGTCCTCAGGCGCCGGACGGGCTGATCGGCCTGAACGGCCTCGTCCTCAAGCGCCGGACGGGCTGAAAGAACGAACCGGGCGCGGTCTGCGTTCTTGCAGGAGGCGGGGCCTGGGGGATGCCGGGCGCCGCGGGCGCCCTTGAGGGGCGCGGGGAACGGCGCGATCGGCCCCCACGCACCCGCACCCGAACGCGAAGCCGTCGCGGGGCTGCGGCCCGTCGCGGGGCTGGGGGATGCCGGGTGCCGCAGGTGCCCTTCAGGGGCGCGGGGAACGGCGCGATCGGCCCCCACGCACCTGCACCCGAACGCGAAGCCGTCGCGGGGCCGGGGGATGCCGGGTGCCGCAGGTGCCCTTCAGGGGCGCGGGGAACTGCGCGATCGGCCCCCACACGCCCGCACCCGAACGCGAACCCGTCGCGGGGCCGGGGGATGCCGGGTGCCGCAGGCGCCGTTCAGGGGCGCGGGGAACTGCGCGATCGGCCCCCACACGCCCGCACCCGAACCCGAACCCCGTGATAGAGGGCAGGTGGAGCCTGCCACGCCCCGTACCCTGGCTGCGTGAACAGCCCCACCCCCGACGCCCTCCTGGGCCCCGCCGAGGTCCGCGAACTCGCGGGCGCGCTCGGCGTGCGGCCCACCAAGCAGCGCGGCCAGAACTTTGTGATCGACGCCAACACCGTGCGCCGCATCGTGCGCACCGCCGGCGTCCGGGAGGACGACGTGGTCGTCGAGGTCGGCCCCGGCCTCGGCTCGCTGACCCTCGCGCTGCTGGAGGCTGCCGACCGGGTGGTCGCCGTCGAGATCGACGACGTCCTCGCGGGTGCGCTCCCGGCGACCGTCACGGCCCGCATGCCCGCCCGCGCCGAGCGGTTCGCGCTCGTGCACTCCGACGCCATGCAGGTGACCGAGCTCCCGGGCCCCGCGCCCACCGCGCTCGTCGCCAACCTCCCGTACAACGTCGCCGTACCCGTGCTGCTGCACATGCTCGACACCTTCCCCACCATCGAGCGCACGCTCGTCATGGTGCAGGCGGAGGTCGCCGACCGGCTCGCCGCCGACCCCGGCTCGAAGGTGTACGGCGTACCGAGCGTCAAGGCCAACTGGTACGCCGACGTGAAGCGGGCCGGTTCGATCGGCCGCAACGTCTTCTGGCCCGCCCCGAACGTCGACAGCGGCCTCGTCTCCCTCACCCGGCGCGCCGAACCCGTCGAGACCACCGCCTCCAAGCGCGAGGTCTTCGCCGTCGTGGACGCCGCCTTCGCCCAGCGCCGCAAGACCCTGCGCGCCGCCCTGGCCGGCTGGGCGGGATCGCCCGTCGCGGCCGAGGCCGCGCTCGTCGCCGCCGGGGTCTCCCCGCAGGCCCGCGGCGAGTCCCTCACCGTCGAGGAGTTCGCCCGCATCGCGGAGAACCGCGTCGCCGGGAACACCGCCGAGAACAAGGAGTCGGTCCAGCCGTGACGCAGACGGTGACGGTACGCGTCCCTGCCAAGGTCAACGTCCAGCTCGCCGTCGGCGGCGCCCGCCCCGACGGCTTCCACGACCTCGCCAACGTGTTCCTCGCGGTCGGCCTGTACGACGAGGTCACGGTGACGCCCGCGGACGAGCTCCGCGTCACCTGCTCGGGTCCCGACGCCGACCAGGTCCCCCTGGACCGTACGAACCTCGCGGCCCGCGCCGCCCTCGAACTCGCCCGCCGCCACGGCGTCGAACCCGCCGTCCACCTCCACATCGCCAAGGACATCCCCGTCGCGGGCGGCATGGCGGGCGGCAGCGCCGACGGCGCCGGTGCGCTGCTCGCCTGCGACACCCTGTGGGGAACCGGCGCCTCGCGCCGGGAACTCCTCGACATCTGCGCCGAGTTGGGCAGCGACGTGCCGTTCAGCCTGGTCGGCGGGGCGGCCCTCGGGACCGGACGCGGCGAACGGCTGCGGACGCTGGAGGTCGGCGGGACCTTCCACTGGGTCTTCGCGATCGCCGAGCGCGGGCTGTCGACCCCGGCGGTCTTCCGGGAGTTCGACCGGCTGAACGAAGGGGTGCGGATCCCCGCACCGGTCGCCTCGCAGGAGCTGTTCGACGCTCTGGCGAAGGGCGACGCCGCCGCCCTCGCGGCCACGGTCTCCAACGACCTCCAGCCCGCCGCGCTCTCCCTGTTCCCGGCCCTCTCCGACACCCTCGCCGCGGGCCGCGCCGCAGGCGCCCTCGCCGCGCTCGTCTCCGGCTCGGGCCCGACCACCGCCTTCCTCGCGGCCGACGCCGAGTCCGCGCGGACGGTGGCCGGGGCGCTGCGCGCTTCCGGGACCTGCCGGACGGTACGGGTCACCGACGGCCCCGCACCGGGCGCCACCGTCGTGTGACCCCTCCGCCCCGCCCGGCCTCTGCGCACGACCGGCGCCCGTACTCAGAGTCGAGTTGAGTACGGGCGCGCTGACGCCGGGCGGCCCCGCGGCGCGACCGTACCCGTATGGGATCAAGCGCTCGTGACGTCGCCGCGGCCACCCCGGCCACCCGCGACAAGTACATCGACCTGCTGAGGGTCGCCTCGCTCGGCACGGTGGTGCTGGGGCACTGGCTGATGGCCGCCGTCTCCGTGGGCGGCGACGGGCGGGCCGAGGTCGGGAACCTGCTCGCCGTGCAGCCCCGGCTGCAACTGCTCACCTGGGTGCTCCAGGTCATGCCCGTCTTCTTCTTCGTCGGCGGGTTCTCGCACGCCCTGTCGTACCGCTCGCTGCGGCGCACGGCGGAGCGGGAGGGCACGGAGGGGGCGCTCTACGCCGTCTTCCTGCGGGCACGGCTCCAGCGGCTGCTGCGTCCGACCATGGTGTTCATCGGGGTGTGGGGCCTGGCGGCGCTCCTGCTCCAGCTCGCCGGAGCGCGGGGCGGCCTCCTCGACGTGTCCCTGCGCCTGGTCGCCCAGCCGCTGTGGTTCATAGGGATCTATCTGGCGATGGTGGCCTTCACCCCGCCGCTGCTCCGGCTCCACGAGCGACGGGGGTGGGGCGCGTTCGGCGGGCTCGTCGCGGCGGCCGGCTGCGTGGACGTCCTGCGGTTCGGCTTCGGTGTCCCCTACGTCGGGTTCCTCAACTTCGCCTTCGTCTGGCTCGCGGTCCACCAGCTCGGATTCCTGCGCGCGGACGGAAGACTGCGGCGGCCGTACCTCCTCGCGGGCGCCGGGCTCGCCGGGGCGGTGCTCCTGGTGGCGTGCGGGCCGTATCCGCTCTCCATGGTCGGCATGCCCGGCGAGCGGATCTCGAACATGGCACCGCCGACCTTCGCGCTGCTGTGCCACGGGCTGTGGCTGGTCGGCGGGGTGGAGCTGCTGCGCGGGGCCGCGGGGCGGTGGCTGCGCCGGCCGCGGGTGTGGCGGGTGGTGGTCGCGGCCAACGGTGTCTCCATGACCGCCTTCCTGTGGCACCTCACCGCGATGCTCGGGGTGTACGGGGTGCTGCTGGGGCTGGGGGTACGGCTGCCGGAACCGGCCACGGGGGAGTGGTGGGCGCAGGTGCCCGTGCGGGTGGCGGTGGCCGGGGTGGTGACCGCGGGGCTCGTCGCCGTGTTCCGGGGATTCGAGCGGGGCACTGCCGTGCGGGGGGTGCGGGGGGTGTCCGGGGGTGCGCGGGGGGCGGCCGCCGCGGGGGTGGCCCTGTGTCTCTTCGGCGTCCTCGGGTTGTCGCTGGTCGGGTTCGGGGGGCTTCTGGACGGGCGTACGGCGGTGTTGGTGGCGGTGCGGGTGACGGCGCCGGTCGCTGTCGCGATGACGTCGGTGGGGTGGCTGATGGTGGAACGTACGGGCCGTACGGGCCGCACGGGCCGTACCTGACCGGGGGTTTCCTCGCCCCCGCCGCCCCTACCCGTCCCATCCCGTTCCTGGGGGCTCCGCCCCCAGACCCCCGCCATCGCCCGAAGGGCTCGTCCTCAAACGCCGGACGGGCTGGATG
>NZ_JBHWEL010000011.1:0-154110 GCF_042734135.1 Streptomyces sp. NPDC059668
GCGCAGGCCCGCACCCTCAGCCCGTCCGGTGTTTGAGGACGAGCCCTTCGGGCGAGGGCGGGGGTCCAGGGGGCGCAGCGCCCCTGGCGGGGGTCCGGGGGCGGAGCCCCAGGGAGGCCGAGGTCCAGCCCCCGCCCGGCACCTGAACCCCACCCCCCTGCCCAGACCCAGTGTCAACGCCCCCGTTTGGCCTCCATGGCCGCCCTCCCCTCCGCCCCCTTCCGCTTCCAGTCGCGCCGGATCTCCGCCCGCAACCGCGCGTCGGTCTTGGCGACGATGCGCTGGTTCTCCCGCAGGAGCTTGCGGTAGCTGTCGAGGCGTCGCTCGGGCAGGGCGCCGGACTCGACGGCGGTGAGCACGGCGCAGCCGGGCTCCGCGACGTGGGCGCAGTCGTGGAAACGGCAGTCCGCGGCGAGCTCCTCGATCTCCGAGAAAACCTGCCCGACCCCGGACTCGGCGTCCCAGAGGCCGACGCCGCGCAGACCGGGTGTGTCGATGAGGACGCCGCCGCCGGGGAGGGCGAGGAGGTTGCGGGTCGTCGTGGTGTGGCGACCCTTGCCGTCCACGTCACGCGCGGCCCGCACGTCCATCACGTCCTCGCCGATCAGGACGTTGGCGAGGGTCGACTTGCCCGCGCCGGACTGTCCGAGGAGCACGGTCGTGCCGCCGGAGAGGACGGCCGCCAGCACGTCGAGCCCGTCCCCCGTCTCGGCACTCACCGGGAGTACGGCGACCCCCGGCGCGGTGGTCTCGACGTCCTGGACGAGGTGACCGAGGGTGACACGGTCCGGTACCAGGTCGGCCTTGGTGAGGACGACGACCGGTTGCGCGCCGGACTCCCAGGCCAGCGCGAGGAAGCGTTCGATGCGGCCGAGTTCGAGTTCCACGGCGAGCGACACGGCGACGACGGCGTAGTCGACGTTCGCGGCGAGGATCTGTCCCTCGGAGCGCTTGGAGGAGGTGGAGCGCACGAAGGCGGTACGGCGCGGCAGATACGTGCGTACGTAGCGCGGGGTGCCCGCGGGTTCGACGGCGACCCAGTCACCGGTGCACACGACCCGCAACGGGTCGTGCGGGGTCACGAACGCGGTGTCCGCACGCACGACACCGTCGGCGGTGGCCACGTCGCACTGCCCGCGGTCGACGCGGACGACCCGGCCGGCCAGGAGCCCTTCGGCGTCGTACGGAGCGAACTCGTCCGCCCAGGCGTCGTCCCAGCCGTACGACTGGAGAGGGTGTGCGGAAGACAAAGCGGAGGAAGTCAAGGGAGACCCTTCACAAGGGTGGCCCCGGCACGCGCACTCGGGCGCGAAGAAGGTGGAAGGTCAGCCGGCGGCCACGGAGGTGGACTTGATGAACTTCTGGATGCGGGCAGCGCCCATCTCAGTGACAGCCATCGGTCACACCTCCTTCATCGCTCAGCCGGTGACGGCGGCCGACGGCCACCGCGTGAAGCGATCTTCACCCTACAAAGACCGGGTGCACCGGCGCCACCGGTTTTTCCGCTCCCGCGAAACCGGTCCCGGCCGGCGCACCGGCCCGCCACCCCGCGTCGGACGTCCGTCGCCCCGACCACCGCCGGACCGGTCGCCGCCGGACCGGTCGCCGCCGGCTCAACTGCCGTCGTCGCACCTGGCGTTGTTCAGGGTGAAGCCGTGCGGGGCCGAGTTGGCGCCGCCCCACGAGCCGAGGAAGCCGAAGGCGACGGTGCCGTGCGCGGCGACGGACCTGTTGTAGTCGGCGGCGGTGGCCGTGACCCTGGCGTCGTCCTGGGCGAAGGTGCCGTCCCACATCTGACCGACCCGCTGGCCGTCGTCGAAGGTCCAGCCGAGCCGCCAGCCGTCCAGGGCCCGGGCCGAGGTCACGGTGACGGTGGCCTGGAAGCCGTCCGGCCACTCGTTGACGATCTCGTACTTCACCTCGCAGGCCGCCGGGGCGCTCTTGGTGACGTCCGCCGGTCGCTCCGACTTGTTCGCGGGCTCGGAGGACTCTCCCTGGGCCTCCGGATCGGAGCTGACCTCCGGCCGTCTCGTCGAGGCCGCGGTCGCGGGCGAACCCGACGCGAGCACCGGGAGGGAGGGCACGGGCTCCGCCACCGGCTGCCGTTCGTCCGGCGCGCCGCTCGGGGGCGTACCCGCACCGCCGTCGTGGGAACCGCCGAAGGGCATCAGGGAGACCATGAGCGCCAGCGCCGACACGACGACGGCCGCCACCAGGATCCCGGTCCGGCCGATCCGGGGCCGGACCTGCCTGCCCTCGGCCAGGCCCGTGTCCACGGCCGCGTCCGTACGTCCGCCGGTCAGTCCCGCCTCCGCGGCGCGGCGCCGCCGTTCCAGATACGCGAGGCCGCCCCAGCCGATCACGCCGCCCGAGATCGCCGCGGGCAGCCCGCCGCCGTGCAGCCGCAGACAGGCGGCCGCCTCCGCGCACTGCACGCAGCGCGCGAGGTGGTGCGAGAGGTCCTCGGGGGTCTCGGCGCCGGGCGAGCGGGTGACCGCGTCCAGGAGCCGCGCGTAGCTGCGGCAGTCGGCGGCCATGGGCGTGTCGAGGTGGTTGCGATGGCAACGGTCCCGGAACAGCGCCCGCACCTGGGCGAGTTCGGTGGCCACGGCCGCCGGGTCCAGGCCCAGCCGCCGGGCCACGGCGGGCAGCGGCAGCGACTCGACCTCGGCCAGCCAGAGCAGGGCGGCGTCCGGCTCCTGCATGTCCTGCAGGCCGCGCAGCGCGACGGGACGGTTCAGCGGCGGCCCGGTGTAGCGCGCGGCCTTCTCGGAGTTGAGCCACAGCCGCAGATCGGGGTCGAGCCGGTGGCCCAGGCCGCCCGCCTCCCAGGCGGCGGCCGCGGCCCGGACCGAGCTCAGCAGCAGGGGGATGCGGGGCAGCCTGAGCGCTCTGCGCCCGGTGCCGGTGTTCTTCGACGCCGCGGTGGCGGCCCGCAGTTCGGTGATGCCGTGCGTGAAGGCCTCGGTCGCCAGTTGCGTGGCCGCGGCCGAACCGGACGTGCACAGATCGGCGTACGACAGGACCGCGTCCCAGCACTCCGAGAGCAGCGCGGCCTCGGCGGCGTCCTGAGGGGTCGGCAGGTCGGGCATGGGGGGCTCCTGCATCAACTGCTTCCATGTGCTACGTCAAAGAACGCAAATGCCAACTCGTCTTATGTACGGGAGAGTTGGTGACCATCTCAACGACGGGGCCCGAGCCTTTCACGGTTTCGACACAACTGACAAGCGAGGCATTCAATTCATCCGGCAAGCGGTTGCGGCGTCGCCGGGGCACGGCTCGGGGCACGGCTGGGGACACCACTCGGGACACCGGTCCCGGACGGCGGAAGGCCTCCCTCCCGTAGTACGGAAGGGAGGCCGGGACGTCTCGGTCTCAGCCGGCTCTCACGAGACCGCCGGGCCGCCCGCGTCCGCGACCGCGGGTTCCAGCGCCGGAAGGCTGTCCATGAAGGAGCTGACCGAGAAGACCGCGTTGCCCGGGCCGGGCGGGCCGTATCCGGGCGGGGAGGCCAGCCCGAAGTCGTCCATCGTGGAGCGGTACGCCTCCAGGAGGCGGATGTGGTACTCCAGCGGCGCGCCCTGCGGGTTGGCCTTGCCCAGGGGGGTCGTCGGCTCCGGGCACCAGGTGGTGAAGCGGGGCGTGATGCCGTGCGACATGAAGAAGCGCAGCCCCTCGGTGGTGGAGGCGATGGCCTCGTCGACCGTGGTGAAACCGAACGGCTCGGCCATCTCCACGCCCGCCACGAAGTTGGGGATGACGTTGCGCGCGCCGAAGATCTCCGCCGAGTCGAGGATCCGCCGGTGCCACTCGTCGCGGCCGACGTAACGCTCCTTGCCGGGGCAGTACAGCTCGAACAGACGGCGGTCCCACACCTCGTAGTTGGGGTGGTAGATCTGCACCCCGTGGTCCTTGAACCGCTGTACGTCGTCGCGCGGCAGCGCCTGCGCGACGACCTTGCCGATCCACCGCCCGGGGAAGCGCTCCTCGATGGCCTTGGCGTAGTGCCCGTAGAAGTCGGCCTCGTCGCGGCCGGCGACCTGCGAGGTGATGGCGCCGCCGGTGAGGGTGTACGCGGTGGACGCCTTGGCGGTGTCGTACCGGTCGATGATCTCCAGCGCCTCCAGGACCTCCTCCACGTCCTTGACACCGGTGTACGGGCGCCCGGCCGCCTTGTGCTGGCGCCAGTTGTGGTTGATGTCGCAGTACTGGCACTCCTCCTTGGCGCCGAAGTACTGGCAGACGCGGAAGACGGTGAGGTAGATCAGGTAGCCCCACTGGATGGTGGGGGCCACCTCCATCACGGACTTCCCGTTGGAGAGGGTGTGCCGGTAGTACTCGGGCATCGGCGGCACGCCGACGTCGGAGATCCGCTTCCCGTCGAGGTACAGCCCGAGCATCCCGTCCTCGTCGGCGGCCACCCGGTACGGCGAGGAGGGGTTGACGCGCACGGACACCACCGTGCGCCGCAGGTCGTACGGGCCGCCGGTGAGGATGATCTCCTCGGGCGGACGCCTCAGGGCCGCCTCGCCCAGTTCGGGCAGGGTGCCGTGGTCGAAGGAGAAGATGAAGTAGGACTTCGGCTTGACGTCACCGGCCGCCTCGTTGGTGGTGTCGCTCAGCGCCGAGGCGTCGAAGGCCACACCCCCGCGGAGCAGGTCCTCCTTGAAGACGGCTTCCCGTGGTACGTGCGGGAACCGCTCCATCAGATCCTCGACCAGCGCGGTGCGGCTGTCGCCCATCCCGTCCTCCTCGCTCCCGGCTCGTGCCGAGCCCTGTGGCTCGACTCCTCACGGTATGCCCCTGGTCGCGCGTCAGCCGTGCCGGGTCCCCTCGCGTCGCGCGACGTGCGCGGGCGGGGCCTGCCCGGGCGGCAGCAGGGGGTCGGGGGCGGGCGCGCCCCAGACCGCGGTGAGCGGCAGCGTCCCGGCCCAGAGCCCGAGCGCCGCGTCCGGGCCGTCCCCGTCGTCCGGGGCGCCCGTACGGATCTTCACCGAGGCCTCCTCCAGGGGAAGGGCGAGGAGGGTGGTCGCGGCCAGCTCCTTGCGGCTGGGGCGGCGGGCGTAGGCCCACTGGCCCGGCGCGGCGTGCTCGGTGAGCAGCCTCAGCCCTTCCGTCTTCTCCGCCGGGTCGGTCACCGTCCGCGGTACGCCGTGGATCATGGCGCTGCGGTAGTTCACCCCGTGCTCGAACACGGACCGCGCCAGGACGAGCCCGTCGACGTGGGTGACGGTCACACAGACCGGCGTCCCCGCCGCCAGGCTGCGGCTGGCGACGGACCCGTGCACGTACAGGGACTCCTCGCCCCGTCCGTAGACCGTCGGCACGACCATGGGCCTGCCCGCCACGACCACTCCCAGGTGGCAGACGAATCCCGCGTCGAGGATGGCGTGGAGCTCACCCCTGTCCAGGGAGCCCTGCTCACGCAGGCGGCGGTGGCGGGTGAGGTCGGTCTCGGGGAGCGGATGGTGGACCATGAGGCCGGATACTACTGATAGCGCAGCCGTTCAGCCAGCTTTCGACCGAATCAGCACCCTAGTGAGTCGATACCGACGAAATCCGTCGCGACTCGCTGATCCGTCACCGGCGTCGGCGGGAGACCCCGCCGCCGCGCACGCCGTCCGTCACGCCATCCGCCCGAGCTCCCGTTCGTCCACGCGGAACTCCGGCTCCCGGCCGGAGACCAGTCGCTCGGCCTCCCCGACCACCACCAGGCCGAGCCGGGCGAGTTCGTTGCCCTGGGAGCCCGCGAGGTGCGGGGTGACGAAGACGTTCGGAAGGTCGTACAGCGGGGAGTCCGCCGGGAGCGGCTCGGGCTCGGTCACGTCGAGAATCGCCCCGAGCCGTCCCGCCCGCAGTTCGTCGGTGAGCGCCTCGTGGTCGACGAGCGAGCCACGCGCGGTGTTGACGAGCACCGATCCGTCCGGCATCAGGGCGAGTTCGCGGCGCCCGAGCAGATGCCGCGTCTCGGCGGTCTGCGGTGCGTGCACGCTGACGATGTCGCTGCCGCCGAGCAGGGCGTCGAGCGGCAGCAGCGCGACCCCGAGCTCGGCGGCCCCCGCCTCGTCGACGTACGGGTCGGCCAGGCTCACCCGCAGATCGAAGGGGCGCAGCAGTTCGATGAGGCGACGCCCGGTGCGGGAGGCGCCGATGACGCCGACGCGGCGGCCGAAGTTGCCGATGCCGGGGAGGACCCCTCGATGGGGGAAGACCCGTTCGGCGCGCAGGCGGTCGCGGTACGTGAGGACGTCCTTGCCGGCGAGCAGGATCATGGCGAGCGTGTACTCGGCGACGGGCAGCGCGTTGGCCCCGGCCGCCGACGACACGACGAGCCCCCGCTCCCACACCGCGGGGGTCACGAAACCCTTCACGGAGCCCGCGGCGTGCAGCACCGCGCGCAGTTTCGGCGCCGCTTCCAGCACGGCCGCGTCCAGCGGCGGGCAACCCCAGCCACTGATGAGGATCTCCGTGTCGGCCAGCGCCTCCCGGACGGCGGGCCGGGTGAAGTCCTCGGCGGCCAGGACGGGATCGATGTCGACGAGGTCCCGCAGCCGGGCCAGCACCCCGGGCGGGAAGATCCGCGGCACGTTCCGCGCGGTCATGGCGAACAGGGCGACGGGGCGCTCGGACAAGGAGTCGGCCTTCCGGCTCGGCGACCTCGGGGGAAAGCGTTCTCTACGTTAGGCGTCGCCTCGTGAGAGGGTCAATGGACGGGCCGCTGGGACGCCCGGGACGACGAGGTAGTTTCCAGCAGTGGCCACCGCGCACCGCACGGCCACGCACGGCGACTTCCGTGGAGGGACGACAGGGATGACCAAGCCCCTGACCAACTGGGCCGGCAACATCACGTACACCGCCGGGGAACTGCACCGGCCACGGTCGGCCGACGCGCTCGCGGCCCTGGTCGCGCAGAGCGACCGGGTACGCGTGCTGGGCAGCGGGCACTCCTTCAACAAGATCGCCGACCCGGACCGCGGCGGCGTTCTGCTCTCGCTGTCCGAGCTGCCCCCGGTCGTGGACGTCGACACGACGGCCCGTACGGTCAGGGTCGCGGGCGGCGTCCGGTACGCGGAGCTGGCGCGCCGGGTCCACGAGCACGGACTCGCCCTGCACAACATGGCCTCGCTGCCGCACATCTCGGTGGCGGGGTCCGTGGCGACCGGCACGCACGGCTCGGGCACCGGCAACGGTTCGCTCGCCTCGGCCGTCCGCGAGGTGGAGCTGATCACGGCCGACGGTTCGGCCCTGACGATCGGCCGCGAGGACCCGGGCTTCGACGGGGCGGTGACCTCCCTCGGCGCGCTCGGTGTCGTCACCGCGCTCACCCTCGACCTGGAACCGGACTTCGAGGTGAGCCAGTACGTCTTCACCGAACTCCCCGAGGACGGGCTGGACTTCGAGACGGTGGCGGCGACGGCGTACAGCGTGAGTCTGTTCACCGACTGGGGACGGCCGGGCTTCCGGCAGGCGTGGCTCAAGCGGCGCACCGACCAGCCGCTGCCGGACTTCCCGTGGGGCACGCCCGCCACCGAGGCGACGCACCCGGTCCCTGGCATGCCCGCCGTGAACTGCACCCGGCAGTTCGGTGTCCCCGGCCCGTGGCACGAGCGACTGCCGCACTTCCGGGCGGAGTTCACCCCGAGCAGCGGGTCCGAGCTGCAGTCCGAGTACCTGCTGCCGCGCCGGGACGCGGCCCAGGCGCTGCGCGCACTCGACTCGATCCGCGGGAGCGTCGCCCCGCTGCTCCAGATCTGCGAGGTCCGCACGGTCGCCGCCGACCGGCAGTGGCTGAGCCCCGCCTACGGACGGGACACCGTGGCCCTGCACTTCACCTGGGTCGACGACACCGAGGCCGTGCTGCCGGTGGTAGGACTGGTCGAGGCGGCGCTGGAGCCGTTCGATCCGCGGCCGCACTGGGGCAAGGTGTTCACCGTGCCGCCGGAGGTGCTGCGCGGGCGCTATCCGCGCCTCGCCGACTTCCGGGCACTGGCCGGTGCGACGGACCCGGCGGGAAAGTTCGCCAACGCCTTCGTGTCGGACTTTCTCCACCCCCTTTCCTAACCCCTTGTCGAACGTCCTTCCCCGGCCGTAGCCTTGCTGCGCGCCGGGGCCCGCGGGACCCCGCCCGTGGTTCGGAGGACCGAGGTGGCAAGACCCGTGAAGCGCACGTCACGCGACATCCGCACCGCGAACCGCTACGAGGTGCTGCGCCAGATCATCGCCCGGTCCCCCACCTCCCGGCAGGAGTTGGCGACGGCCACCGGGCTGAGTCTGGCCACGGTCGCCACGCTCGTCGGTGAACTGCTCGACCTCGGGATGCTGACCGAGGTCGGGTTCGAGGACTCCGCGGGGGGCCGCCCGCGGGGTCTGGTGGCGGTCGACGCCTCGGGGGGCGCGCTGATCGGCGTCGACATCGCGGAGACCTACGTCCGTGTGGAGTTGTTCGACCTCGCGCTGAACGTGGTCGCCCGCGCCGCCGAGGACATGCGGCCCGGAGAGAGCCGCCCGGAACAGGTCGTCGGGCATGTCGCCTCGGCCGTCGACTCGGTGGTGGCGCGGGCCGGCCCCGGGGGCACCCGTGTCCTCGGCGTCGGGGTGAGCGTGCCAGGTCAGGTGGACCGCGACACCGGGATCGCGGAGTACGCCCCGAACTGGGACTGGCACGACGTCCCGCTGCTCGACCTGCTCTCCGAGCGCCTCGCCCACCCGCTCCACCTCGACAATCCCCTGCGCGCCTGCGCGGTGGCCGAGTTGTGGTTCGGTGCGGCCCGGGGGCGCGGGGACGCGGTCGTGGTCAATCTCGGCACCGGGGTCGGCGCCGGACTCGCGCTCGGCGGCGGACTGCACCGCGGGGTCAGCAACAGCGCGGGCGAGTGGGGCCACACGACGCTGGTCCTGGACGGACGGCCCTGCCACTGCGGCAATCGCGGCTGTGTGGAGACGTACGTCGGGGCGCCCGGCATCATGCTCAACCTGCGGGAGTCGCACCCGGACAGCCCGCTGTTGCGCCCCAGGGACCAGACCGCCACGATCGACGCGATCGCGCGCGGGGTCGCCGCAGGTGATCCGGTGGCGGTCGGGGTCGTCCGGGACACGGCCCGTTACCTCGGCGCGGGCATCGCGGTCCTCGTCAACCTGCTGAACCCGGAAGTCGTGGTGCTCAGCAGCTGGGTCGCCGCCGCGCTCGGTGAGCCGCTGCTGCGCGAGGTACGTGAGGCCGTCGCCCGGCACGCGCTCAGGCGGCCGCTGGCCGCCACCGAGATCGTCCTCTCCCCCGTTCCCGGCGACCCGGTCTGTCTGGGCGCCGCCGCCTTCGCCCTCGAAGGGGCACTGGACACCGTGGGGCTCAGGCCCCTGCCCGGGAGGACGGCCGTGCGCCGCCCGGTCCCCACGCGGCCGGTCCCCACGCCGGTCCCCGCGCGTTCCGCCCCTGCGGAATCCGTCCCCGAGGAATCCGCCCCTGCGAAGGGCCGTACCGCGCCGCTGTCATGACGCCGGAAGGGAGGCTCCCGCCGCACCGCACCGTCCGTCCCGCCCCTGGTGACCGTCGTCCGTGTGTCTCCGCCCACAGCACCAGCGGGTGCGCGGGCTCGCGCGAAACGGCGCCCAGGGCCGAACGAGGAGACTCATGTCCTTCCGTACCCCGCCCAGGCCCCCGGCCGCCCCCGGCCCGGAGGAGCTTCCGTCCACCGCCGACTACGTCGAGGACGTCACACCCAGCGGCGAAGCACTGCCGCCGCGCGCCCGGTACACGTCCTCCGACGCCATGACCCTCTCCCTGAACGGCAGTTGGCGCTTCCGCCTGTCCCCCACCGCCGACGCGCAGGACGACTCCTTCGCGGCGCGGGGCTACGACGCCGGCGACTGGGACCGGGTGGCCGTGCCCGGTCACTGGGTGCTTCAGGGACACGGCGCGCCGATCTACACCAACCACCGCTACCCGTTCCCGGTCGACCCGCCGCGTGTGCCGACCGAGAATCCGACCGGCGACCATCTGCACACCTTCGACCTGCCGTCCGGGTGGCCCTCCGACGGCGGGGCGGTGCTGCGCTTCGACGGCGTCGAGTCCTGCGCCCGGGTCTGGCTGAACGGCACGGACGTAGGGGAGTTCAAGGGCTCACGGCTGCCGCACGAGTTCGCGGTGGGCCCGCTGCTGGAACCCACGGGCAACGTGCTGGCCGTCCGGGTCCACCAGTGGTCGGCGGGCTCGTACCTGGAGGACCAGGACCAGTGGTGGCTGCCCGGCGTCTTCCGTGACGTCACGCTGCTGCACCGTCCGGCGGGCGCGGTGCTCGACTTCTTCGTGCACGCCTCGTACGACCACGCCACCGGCGCCGGGACCCTGCGCGTCGACTCCGACGTGGACGGGCGGGTGACCGTGCCCGCCCTCGGCATCGACATGGCGACCGGCGGGTCCGTGACCGTGCCGGTCCGGCCGTGGACCGCCGAGACACCCCGGTTGTACGACGGGGTGCTGGCGACCGAGGGCGAGCGCGTCCGGCTGCGGATCGGCTTCCGCACGGTGGCGCTGGAGGACGGCCTGATCAAGGTCAACGGCAGGGCGATCCTCTTCAAGGGCGTCAACCGGCACGAGTGGCATCCGGAGCGGGGCCGGGCCCTGGACCTGGAGACCATGCGCGCGGACGTGCTGCTCATGAAGCGGCACAACATCAACGCCGTCCGCACCTCGCACTACCCGCCGCACCCCGCCTTCCTCGACCTGTGCGACGAGTTGGGCCTGTGGGTGATCGACGAGTGCGACCTGGAGACCCACGGTTTCGGCGCGCAGGCCTGGCGCGGCAACCCGGCGGACGACGACCGCTGGACCCCGGCGCTGCTCGACCGCGCGGCCCGCATGGTCGAGCGGGACAAGAACCACCCCTGCGTCGTCGTCTGGTCGCTCGGCAACGAGGCGGGCACCGGACGTGGGCTCTCCGCGATGGCCGGGTGGATCCGCGGCCGGGACCGCTCGCGGCTCATCCACTACGAGGGCGACCACGACTGCCGTGACACGGACGTGTATTCACGGATGTACACCGTCCACGACGAGGTCGAGCGGATCGGCCGCGGCCAGGACGGCGGACCGCCCGAACGGCGCGGACTCCCGTTCATCCTCTGCGAGTACGGCCACGCCATGGGCAACGGCCCCGGCGGACTGGCCGACTACCAGCGCCTGTTCACCTCCCACGACCGCGTCCAGGGCGGCTTCGTCTGGGAGTGGATCGACCACGGCGTCAAGGACGAGCGGTACGGGTTCGCGTACGGTGGCGACTTCGGCGAGGAAATGCACGACGGGAACTTCGTCTGCGACGGGCTGGTCTTCCCGGACCGGACGCCCTCGCCCGGACTGGTCGAGTACAAGAAGGTGATCGAGCCGGTCCTGATCGACGGCCGCGCCGCGGACGGCACCGTACGGATCACCAACGCCCACGACTTCGCGGACCTCTCCGCGCTGGCCTTCACCTGGTCGTTCCAGGTCGACGGCGAGACCGTCGGGGCCGGCCCGCTGGCCGTGCCCGCCCTGGCCCCGGGCGAGTCGGCCGTGCTGGGACTGCCGGAGCCGCCCGTCGGCGGAGGAGGCGCCGAGACGGGGTGGACGGTACGGGCGCTGCTGGCCGCGGACACGGCGTGGGGACCGAAGGACCACGAGGTGGCCTGGGCCCAGATCCCGGTCGCCGCGCGTACGCCGATCGCCATGACCCCCGGCGCTCGGCCCGTTCCCGGCGACGGCCTGATCGCCCTCGGCCCGGCCGTCTTCGACGCCCGTACGGGAGCGCTGCGTTCGGTCGGCGGGGTCGGCGTCACGGGCCCGCGTCTGAACGTGTGGCGTGCGCCGACCGACAACGACGACGGCGCCTCCTGGCAGGCCGATCCGCGCCTCGGCCCGCTCTGGCGGAAACTGGGTCTGCACCGGATGCGGCACCGTCTGGAGGCGGTGGAGCGGGGCGACGACGCGCTGACGGTACGGACCAGGGTGGCGCCCGCGGCGTCCGCGCTGGCCCTGCGCGCGGTGTACCGGTGGACGTCCGACGGGACCCGGCTGCGGCTGACCGTGTCCGTGGCTCCGGAGGGCGACTGGACGCTGCCGCTGCCCCGGCTCGGGGTGCGGCTGGGGCTCGCGGGCACGGCCGACCGGGTGAGGTGGTTCGGCGGCGGCCCCGGCGAGGGCTACCCGGACACCAAGTCGGCTTCGGTGGTGGCTCGTTGGGGGTCGACGGTCGACGCGCTCCAGACACCGTACGTCCGTCCGCAGGAGAACGGTGCCCGCCCCGACGTCCGCTGGGCGGAGATCGGCGGACTGCGGGTCGACGGCGAGCCGGAGTTCTGGTTCACGGCGCGCCGCTGGACGTCGGAGCAGCTCGACGCCGCCGGGCACCTCACGGATCTGTCGGCGGGCGACACGGTGTGGGTCGACCTCGACCACGGCCAGCAGGGCATCGGCTCCCAGTCGTGCGGACCCGGGGTGCTGCCGCGGTACCAACTGCGGGCCACGCCCGCGGAGTTCACCTTCGTCTTCGCGGAGACGGATGACTGACCGACGGGGACCGCGGCGGGGCGGGCCGGCGTGCACGCGTGGACGGAGCCGGCGTCAGCGGGTCCGGGTGAGCGCCGGCTCCAGGACCTCCGCCAGGGGGATCGTGGGCCGTCCGAGGAGGTGGCCGAGCGTGGGGTCGGCGGGCGCGAATCCGCCCTGACGGCTCGCCGCGAACAGGCCCACGAGCAGGTCGGCCGTCGGCTCGGGGAGCCCGTGGGCGATCAGGCCCCCGCGATAGTCGGCGTCGGAGACGACGACCCGGCGGACCGGGCGGCCCGTCAGCCGCGAGGCGAGCTCCGCGACACCGGCCAGGTCCAGCGCCTCGGAGCCGGTGAGGGCGGGCGTCACCCCGTCGAGGCCCTCCCCGGTGAGCGCGAGGGCCGCCGCCGCGGCGAGGTCGGCGTGGGCGGTCCAGGCGACCGGCCCGTCCTCCGGCGCGACCAGTTCACCCGTCCTGGCCGCCGCGCCGAGCAGCATCACGGCCGACGTGGCGTAGAAACCGTTGCGCAGCGCGGTGAAGGCGACTCCGCAGTCCCGCAGAACCGCCTCGGTGGCGGCGTGGTCGGGCATCGGCGGGAAGGGCGAGGACGGGTTCGCGCCCATGTGGCTCGTGTAGAGGACGTGCTCGGCGCCGGCCGCCACCGCGGCCTCGACGGCCGTGCGGTGGTGGCGGACGGCCGCCTCGCCGGTGGCGTCCGTCGACACGACGAGGACCTTGGCGGCGCCCTCGAAGGCGTGGGCCAGGCTCGCGGGGTCGGCGAAGTCACCGCGGCGCACGCGCACACCCCGGTCCCTGAGGCCGCGCGCCCGCTCCGGGTCGCGCACACTGACGCCGATCCGCCCGGCGGGCACGCGCTCCAGCAGTTCCCCGACGACGGCCCGGCCGAGTTCGCCTCCGGCCCCGGTGACGATGATCATGATGCCCTCCACACTGTTTCCACTGATAACGGAATGACGTTTTCACCGTTAAGCCAGGACCGTATCACCGGAAGCAGATAAGCGCTAACGTGATTCTGTTATCGTCGGAAACATGGAGAACGTCGACGTCACGGCCCCGGACGGGCACCGCGAACGCATCGTCACCGCCGCGGGCCGGCTGCTGGCCGAGGGCGGGCCCGAGGCGGTCTCGACCCGGGCGGTGAGCGCGGCGGCCGGCGTGCAGCCGCCGACCATCTACCGGCTCTTCGGCGACAAGGAGGGCCTGCTCGACGCGGTCGTGGCCCACGGCTTCACGGCCTACCTGACCACGAAGACCGCGCGGGAACCCACGGACGATCCGGTCGAGGACCTGCGCGCCGGCTGGGACCTGCACGTCGGCCTCGGCCTGTCCAACCCGGCGCTGTACACACTGATGTACGGCCGCTACCGTCCCGGCACGTCCTCGCCCGCGTCCGTCGCCGCCTTCGCGGTGCTGGCCCGGCACATCCGGCGCGTCGCCGAGGCCGGCCGGCTGGCCGTCCCCGAGGAGCGCGCCGCCGCCCTCGTCCACGCGGCCGGGTCCGGCACGACGCTGACGCTCATCGCCACCCCCGAGGACCGCCGTGACCCGGAGCTCTCCCGGACCGCCCGCGAGGCGGTGATCGCGGCGATCACCACGGACACTCCCGCCGTCGCGGCCCCTGGCCCCGTCGCGGCCGCCGTCACCCTGCGCGCCGTGCTCCCCCGGACCGACGCCCTGACCGCACCGGAACGCGGCCTCATGGAGGCCTGGCTCGACCGCATCGCCGACGCCGGCGACTGAGCGCGGCCTCGGGAGCGGCCGGAGTCCGGCGCCCGGCCTTCAGCTGTTGGCCCCCCGCGCGGCCACCCGCCACCGGTCCAGCTCCACTCCCCCGCGGGCGATCAGCAGTTCGTCCGCGAGGTTCACCGGCGTACAGACGTGGTTGGGGACGAGGGCGAGGACCGAACCGAGGGCGGGGGCGGGGTCGCCCTCGGGGAGGCGCACCACCGCGTGGTGCTCCCAGAGGGCGGTGACCGTGGCGTCCGGATACCGCGGCAGGTGACCGTGGCCCGTCACCCACGGCGAGCGGTCGGTACCGAGGACCTTGCTGCCCGCGTCCAGGACGAAACGGTCGGGGGCCGGTCTGCTGACGACGGTCGTGGCGACGCAGAGGGCCAGGTCGTCAGCGGTACAGGTGCCGATGGCCAGTTGCTGCGCGTCGTTGAAGACGTAGACACCCGGGCGGAGTTCACCGACCCGGCCGGGCCGGTGGCGGGCCGCCGTCGGGGTGGACCCGCCGCTCAGCACCTCGGCCTCGACGCCCCGCTCCCGCAGGGACTCCGCGGCCTCCACGAGCGCCTGTTCCTCGTCGCGGGCCGCCCGTTCGCGGGCTCCGGGATCATGGTCGTACCCGTGGCCGGGGAAGGTGAACGCGCCCACCACACGCAGACCGGCGTCGGCGGCGGCCTCGGCCACCCGGCCCGCGTCGGCGGCCCGCACCCCCGTCCGGCCGGTCCCGCAGTCCACCTCCACCAGCACCTCCACCCGGCGGTCGCTGCCCCGCACCGCGTCCGCGAGCCGCCGCACCGCCTGCACCGAGTCCGTGCCGACCCGCAGCGCGACCTTGTCGGCCAGCCGGTGCAGCCGGCGCGCCTTGCCCGCGTCCAGCCAGAGCGGATAGGCCACGAAGAGGTCGTCGACGCCGGCCGCCGCGAGCGCCTCCGCCTCGCTCAGGGTCGCCACCGACAACCCGCGTGCTCCTGCCCGTAGTTGACGCCCCGCTATCTCCGCGCACTTGTGGCTCTTGGCGTGCGGCCGCAGGGCGAACCCACCGGTCCTGGCCGCCTGGGCCATCCGTGCGATGTTCCGGTCCAGCACGTCCGCGTCGACGACCAGGACCGGCGTGACAAGCCCCTCGGGCAACTGTTCCACCACCACACCAGCCTCCCACTCCCCACACGACTGTGGGCATGTGGCGAAGACCGGGACCGTCCAGGAGGCCGGTCACCGGCCGGTACGCGGTCGGCCGCGACCTCCTCGGCACCGCTCCCGTCGCGAACTCCCGTCCTCCGCCGCGCCATCGGGACCCGCTACGGCATGCTCGGCACGTACGGGCCGTCCGGGCCCGGTCTCGACGACACCACGGAGGACGACTTCCATGCCTGAACGCCGATCCCGTCACGACGTGCGGGGCAGCGGGCCCGTGCTGCTGGTCCTTCCGGGCGGAGCCGGTCACCCCATGGGGCTGGAGGGCGCCACCGCGCGCCTCGCCGAACGGTTCACCGTGGTGACGTTCGACCCGCTCGGGCTCGCCCTCGACCCACTCGACGGGCCGGTCGGCGACCAGCGCGTGGAGGCGTGGAGCGACAACGCCCACCGCCTCCTCGACTCCCTGGTTCCCGACGGCGAGAGCGCCTACGTCTTCGGCAGCAGCTCCGGCGGCATCGTCGCCCTGGACCTGCTGGCCCGGCACCCCGGGCGGTTGCGGCACGTGGTCGCGCACGAGCCGCCCAGCCTGGCCGTGCTGCCCGACGCCGTGGAGCAGCGGGCGATGATCGCCGAGGTCGACGAGATCGGCCGCGCACGGGGCCTCGGCGCCGCGGCGGCCCGCCTCCAGGCCGGACTCGTGGGCCGGGCGTGGGACGGTCCGCCCGCGTCGGTGCCCGACGTCGACCCGAACACCCCGATGGGTGTCTTCCTCACCCGGGTGCTGCGGCCCTTCACCACCCACACCCCGGACCTGCCCGCGCTGACCTCCCGGTCCGCCCGGCTCACCCTCGGTGCCGGACACGACTCGAAGGGCCAGCTCCCGCACCGTGCGGCGGCCCTGCTCGCCGAGCTCAGCGGCGGCGGCTTCGCCGAGTTCCCCGGCGGTCACCTCGGCGTCGTCGAGCACCCCGTCCCGTTCGCGGACCGGCTCACGGCCCTCCTCACCGGGGCGGCCGGGACCACCCGGGCGGACTGACCCGCGGGGTTGCCGATCCGGTCACCGCACGGTGCCCGGCACGTCCTCCGGGCGGACGACGGGACGTCCGCCCCGCGCCCTACCGGCCCCCGGGAGGCCGGCCGGCGGCTCCCCGGGCGAACGCCTGGACCGTGTCGTACGTCGGCGCCGTGCCCCGCGCCGGACGGCCTGCCCGGATGTCCCCCACCGCGTCGAGGACCGCGCCCAGCGCCCGCCGGTAGAGGAACGAGCCGAGACTGACCCTGCGTACACCGAGGTCGGCGAGGTGCGCGACGGACGGCCCGGACGGCGAGTACAGGATGTTGAGCGGCACGTCGAGGCTCTTCACGAGGGCGGAGATCCGGCTGGGATCGGTCAGGCCCGGGACGAACACACCGTCGGCGCCTGCCTGTCGGTAGAGGTCGAGCCGGCGGTGCGTCTCCCGGTCGTCCGTGCCGTCACCGAGCCAGTGGGTGTCGGTACGGGCGTTGACGAAGAGGTCCGGCACGGCGGCCTTGACCGCCGCGATCTTCGCCGCGTGCGACGCGGCGGGACCGAGCCCGTCCTCCAGGTTGACACCGGCGGCCCCCGCGGCGGCCAGTTCACGTGCCAACTCCGCCACCTCGTCGGGGTCCTGCCCGAAGCCGTCCTCGGCGTCCACGGACAGCAGGTACGGGCCGGCGCCGAGCTGCCGGGCCAGCCGCACCGTCAGGTCCCGGGTCGCCGCGGCGCCGTCCGGCAGCCCCGCCGCGGCGGCCACACCGAGGCTCGTCGTCCCGATCGCCCCGAAGCCCTCGCCGGCGAGGAGGGCCGCGGAGGCGTGGTCCCAGGCGTTGGGCAGGAGCAGCGGGTCGCCGGTGCGGTGGAGCGCGGCGAAGGGGGTCGGGTGGGAGCCGGGGCGCCGGACCCCCGCGGTGGGGTGCGCCGGTGCCCCGGTGCGCGGGACCGGCGGACGGGACGGGCGCCCCTGGTCGGCGTTCATGTCCGCCACGCTAACGGCACGGCCCTTCGGCCGCCGCCGAACCGTGGCCGCCCGCGCGGGCGGACGGTCGCAGCGGCGCCACCGACCACGACGGCGCCGAGCGCCCGTCCGCGGCACTGAAGCGGAACCGCGCCGACGGACCGGAGGTCCAGCTCACGCGGACGTCGTAGGTCCCTTCCACCGCTGCCACCGTCACGGACACCAGCTCGGCGAGGGGCCGGGGATCCGGTTCGGCGGTGAGACGGGCGAGCGCGACGAAGAGGGTCGCGTCGGCCCCCACCGCACCGGTCCCGGTCCCCTCCGACAGCCCGTGCAGGGAGTGGAGTTCGGACCGCGCCGCGCGACCGTGCGGCCGGTCCGTCGCGCGGCCGTGCGGCCAGCCCGTCACCCGTACCGGCGTTCCGGGAGCCGCTCCCGCCACCAGGTGCGCCCGGACCTCGGCGGCGCCGTGCGCGAGGACCAGGCTGGTGACCCGGACGCCGTCCCCGTTCGTGTGCCGGGACGCCACCCAGCCGCTCCCGGCACCCAGCGGTTCGATGTGCGTACGGCTCGGGTCACCGCCGACGATCACACTGTTGTTGCAGTGGGCAAGGCCATCGGTCGGGGCACTGCCGTCGTCCGGGGCGCCGCCGCCGGTCGGAGCCGTGGGACGCGTCACCGTCGAGTAGGCGAGCCGTGTGTAGTGGGGGTCGTAGCGGACGTCCTCGCTGCCGTGGTTGTGCAGACGGACCAGGCCGTCCGAAGCGGTCGTCTGGAGAAGCCAGTTGGGCGGTCCGACGGGGATGACGGCGTCGGCGCGGTCGGCCGGGCCGGGCTCCTCGCGTGCCGTCCACACCTCGTGGTCGGGCGGCAGGAGCAGACCGAGGAACCCCTTGCTCGCCCAGTACGGGGACGCGGGACCCGAATAGCCCTGTAGGACCGACTCGTCGGGGCCGTGCCAGCCGAGGGTGAGCAGTCCCCGGCCGTCGACCGCGCCGTGGTCGAGGAAGTGGCGCAGGGCGCCGGACGCGAGGCGCCGGGTCTCTCCCGGTGCCAGAGGCGTGCGTCCCGCCAGGGCGCCCAGCCACAGCGGCGCGGCGGTCGCGAAACGGTAGGTCAGGGAGCGGCCCTGGTGCACCGGGGCACCGTCGGCGCCGAACAGCCGCGCGTAGTCCTCGAGATGACGTGCCAGCCGGCCGCCGTACAGGTCGAGCAGCCGCTCGTCGCCGGACAACCGGGCGTGCAGCACCGGGTACAGGTGCATCGCCCAGCCGTTGTAGTAGTCGAAGGCGCGGCCGGGACCGTCGCTGTACCAGCCGTCGCCGAGGTACCACTGCTCGATGCGGTCCAGGCCCCGGTCGACCGCGGCACGCGAGGCCTGCGGCTCGTGGCCGATCTCGGCCAGGAACGCGCCTACCGTCACCGGGAACAACTCCCAGTTGCAGGGCCAGGGTTCGGCCGTGAGCGCGTCGCCGAGCCACCCCGCCGCGCGCTGTCGTACGGCGTCGTCCAGGCGGTCCCACAGCAGCGGGCGGGTCAGCCGCAGGGCCAGGGCGACGGACGCCGCCTCGACGAGCGGCTGACTGCGGTCCCGGACCCGCGGCCAGACACCGGCCGTTCCGGCGGCGAGGCCGTCCGCGTAGCGTTCCAGGACCTTCTCGTCGCGGCGGAAGGCGGCCAGGAGCAGGGTGCGGGCGTAGCCCTCCAGACCGTCGGAGAGCCTGCCGGACCAGCTCGCACGGCCTCCGGGCAGGTGGTAGAGCGCGCCGTCGGCGGTGGCGTACGGGACGACCGACGCGAGCAGGGAGTCGGCGGCCGCCTCCCAGTGGGCTCGCGTGCAGCCGGTGAACGGGCTGAGGTCGCGGTCCTCGGGGAGTGCGAGGAACGACGGCGGTGAAAGGGGCGGCACCGGCGGACTTCCTTTCTGTGCCGTGGGATCTGCGGCATCGCGGCCGTGTCCTCGGAGCTGTGCCGGGGAACCCCGAAAACGTAGAGGTGGGGTACGGGGAGGTCAACGGGGCCGGCGCAGGTCGCCCGGCGGATCGGCTAGCGTCGTGACATGACCAGTGACGTCTCCCGCGGCGACGGGCCCCGTACTCTCGCCGACGCCCTCGCGTCGGGAACGGTCGTGCTGGACGGCGGGATGTCCAACCAGCTCGAGTCCGCCGGACACGACCTGAGCGACGAGCTGTGGTCGGCGCGGCTGCTCGCGGAGCGGCCGGAGGCCGTCACCGAGGCCCATCTCGCGTACTTCGAGGCCGGCGCGGACGTGGCGATCACCTCCAGCTACCAGGCCACCTTCGAGGGCTTCGCGCGGCGCGGCATCCCGCACGACCGGGCGGCCGGACTGCTGCGTCTGAGCGTCGGAGCGGCGCGCGAGGCCGCCCGGCGCGCGCGGGCGAAGGGGATCGCGCGCCCCCTGTGGGTGGCCGCGTCGGCCGGCCCGTACGGGGCGATGCTCGCGGACGGTTCGGAGTACCGGGGCCGGTACGGGCTGAGCGTGGCCGAGCTGGAGCGCTTCCACCGCCCGCGCCTGGAGGTGCTGGCCGCCGCCGCGCCCGACGTGCTGGCACTGGAGACCGTGCCGGACACCGACGAGGCCCACGCGCTGGTGCGGGCGGTGCGCGGGCTCGGCGTACCGGCATGGCTGTCGTACAGCGTCGCGGGTGACCGCACCCGGGCCGGGCAGCCCCTGGAGGAGGCCTTCGCCGTGGCCGCCGACGCGGACGAGATCATCGCGGTCGGCGTGAACTGCTGCGCGCCCGAGGACGTGGAGGCCGCGGTCGCGACGGCGGCGCGGGTGACCGGCAAGCCGGTGGTGGCCTATCCGAACAGCGGCGAGGTGTGGGACGCGGGGGCCCGTGCGTGGACCGGACGCTCGACGTTCACCGACGCGCAGGTGACCGGCTGGCGGCGGGGCGGGGGCCGGCTGATCGGCGGTTGCTGCCGGGTCGGTCCCGGGGCGATCACGAGGGTCAGGGAGTCGCTGGCCTCCGGGCGGTGACGGCCGCAGGCCACGGGTGGGTGAGCCGGTCCCCCGGGTCCGTCCGCCGCTCTCTGCCGCTCGTGGGGGCCGGCGGGGGCGATTCCGCCGGCGGCCGTCCGGGCCTGGCAGGCGGACCCGGGGGCCGGCGTCAGGGCATCGGGTCACCGCCGGAGCGCCGCAGCCGGCGTACGGCCGACAGCGGCGCGGCGCTCCGTGCGGGCGAGCCGGCGCGCGGGCGTGGGGCGGGCGTGGACCCCGGAGAGCCGAACGGACCGCGGGCGCTCGCCGGCTTGACCGACTCGGCTGTCCACAGCGCGAGTTCGCGGTCGCGTGGCCCATGGACGAGGTGCGGTCGCCCCGCGTCGAACACCTGGACCGGATGGGTGGTGTCCCAGACCGGCCAGCCGGGGTCGCCCTCGGCCGCGAACCGCGTCCAGGCCCCGTGCATCGCGTCGGCGAGTTCCCGCGGGGCGCCCTCACCGGCGAGCTGCGCCGACTCCGGCCCCTCGGCGGTGTCGAAGACGAAACCGAGCTCCAGGGCGTGGCAGGCGCCGAGCCGGGGCACGTTCGAGGGCCAGGCGAACTCGAAGACGTACGAGCGGGAGTGTGCACGGCGGGCGTCCGCGAGCCGGTGCAGCGGGACCCTCAGGAGGTGGTCGGTGACCATCTGGCCGACGAGTTCGCCGGTGCTCGCCGTCGGGTGGATCGCGCGGTAGCCGCGCGGCACGTCGGGGCCGCAACGGCAGCGGGCCATGGCACCGGCGAGGGCGACCGGACCGAGCCGGTCGAGGCGTTCCAGCAGGCCGCCGGGGACCAGCCACAGCCGGTACTCCTCGCTGGTCCAGCCGAGAAGCAGGTCGACGCCCGGTGCGGCGCCCTCCAGGAGTGCCTCCAGCGGATCGCGCGGGACCAGGTCGCCGTCGACGACGATGCCGAAGGAGGGACCGCCGAGCACCGGGCTGCTGAGCCGGCTCACCTCGGCCTGGGTGCGCAGCAGCAGGCCCCGGTCGACGGCGGCGAGCGCCTCGGCCGTCGCGGGGACCTTCAGCCGGGCGGCCATCCTGCGGACCATCCGGCGCACCTTGTCCCGGTCGGCCGTCTCCGGCGGCCCGCTCTGCAGGGCGGCCCGGCGGAAGAGTCCCCGGGCACGCGGGGCGGCGAGCAGCGCCCCGACGCTGATGGCGCCCGCCGACTCCCCGAAGACGGTGACCCGGTCGGGGTCGCCGCCGAAGCGCGCGATCGACGCGCGCACCCACTCCAGGGCCGCGAGCTGGTCGCGCAGGCCCGGGTTGGCCGGCCGGTCCGGGAAGAGGCCGTAACCCTCCACTCCGAGGCGGTAGTTGAAGGAGACCAGGACGACTCCGTCCCGGGCGAAGGCGCGGCCGTCGTAGACGGGTACGGCCGACGAACCGCGGGTCAGCGCCCCGCCGTGGATCCACACCAGTACGGGGAGCCGGGCACCGGGGCCCGGTTCCGGCGTCCACACGTTCAGGTTGAGGCAGTCGTCGCCGGGCACGACCGGGTCGGCGAGCAGCCGCGCGAACGCCTCCGAGTAGGGCGGTTTGGGCGGCGTCGGCCCGAAGGCGCCCGCGTCGCGCACCCCGTCCCAGGGTTCGGGGGGCACCGGCGGCCGGAAGCGGAGCGCGCCGAACGGCGGGGCCGCGTACGGGATGCCGCGGAAGACGGCGATGCCGTTCTCGTACCGGCCGCGCACCGCTCCGTACGGGGTGGTGACCACCGGATCCGTCTGCCGTACCGCGTCCGCCGCCATCCGACCACCAGCTCCTCGCCGCTCGCGCACCTTCCCGGCAGAGCATCACATCACTCCCGGCCGTTCCCGCGAAGGCCTTCGCCGGCCGTCCGGCGCGAGGTCCCCGAACGGCGCACACGGACACGGCGTCCGGCACCGCGCACCGACGTCCGGCCGACCGGCCCCGACTGTGCCGTGGCAGGCGCCGTCGGTCCCGTCGCCTGCCGTGGTGCTAGCGCCTGTCGCGGGCGGCCCAGGTGATGCCGCCGAGCAGGTGCGCACGGAAGTCCGGGTCCCCGTAGGCCTGTGCGGCATGGCCCAGCGCGGTGTAGAAGACCCGGCCGGCGCCCTGCTCGCGGCACCACGCGAGCGGGTGGTCGTCGCCCATGCCGCCGCCCTGATAGGAGGTTTCGTCGGCGTGGACGAGGACGCGCGCCGAACCGTCGGGTCCGGGGCGGAAGTCGTACCACTCGTCGGTGAACTCCCAGACGGGAGGCAGGTGTCGGGTCGCCGGATGCGTACGGTCGCCGACGAGGGCCCGGCCCGGCTGGAGGTCGGGGTGCCGGTCGAAGCGCGCGCCGAGCAGTTCCCCGTAGTACGGCCAGTCGTACTCGGTGCAGGCGGCCGCGTGCACACCGACGAACCCGCCGCCGCCCTCGACGTACGCCGCGAGCCGGGTCCGGCCCGCCGGTGTCAGCACGTCGCCGCTGGTGGAGAGGAAGACCACGGCGGCGTACGCGTCGAGCGGCCGCTCGAAGAGGGCGGGGTCCTCGGTGGCGACGACGCCGAACCCGTGGGCGGCGCCGAGGGAGCGTACGGCGGCCACGGCCGCCGGGATGGAATCGTGCCGGTAGTCGGTGGTGCGGGTGTGGACGAGCACGCGGTAGGCCATGGTGGCGAGACTATTCCGCCGCGGCCCGGCGCTCCGGCTGTCCGATTCCTTCAAGACCCGCCCCCCGCCGGCCGCCTACCGTGCCCTCATGACTCCACGATTCGATGTGATCGGCCTGGTCGCCTCCGACATGGCCGCCACGCTCGCCTTCTACCGCCGTCTCGGTCTCGTCTTCCCCGAGGGCGCCGAGGACCAGCCGCATGTCGAGGCCGCGCTGCCCGGCGGCGCGCGGCTGGCGATCGACACCGAGGAGACGATCCGGTCGTTCCATCCGGCATGGCGGCCGGGGGCCTCCGGGGGCGGCCGCACGTCGCTCGCCTTCCTCTGCGACGGCCCGGCGGAGGTCGACTCCGTGTACGAGGATCTCGTGGGCGCCGGTCATCACGGTGAGCTCAAGCCGTGGGACGCCGTCTGGGGCATGCGGTACGCGGTCGTGCACGACCCGGACGGCAACGGCGTGGACCTCTTCGCGCGGCTCCCGGAGGAGTGACCCGCGTCCGGCGGCGATCGTCCGTTCAGGGGCTCTCAGGAGCGCGCGAGCAGTTCGCTCAACGGCATGCCCGCCAACTCCTTGACGTCCCGGGCCAGATGAGGCTGGTCGGCGAAGCCGGACCGGGCGGCGACCTCCGCGAAGGGAACACCGTCCCAGGCGAGGGCGAGGGCCCGTTGCAGCCTCAGGACCCGGGTCAGCGTCCTGGGTCCGTAACCGAAGGCCGTCAGGGAGCGGCGGTGCAACTGGCGTGTGCTCAGGCCCAGTCGGGCGGCCGTGGCCGCCGCCGGCCGTCCGGCGTCGAGGGCGGCCACGATCGCGCGCAGCAGTGGATCGGGCGGCTCGGTGTCCGCCGACCGGTCCAGCGCGACCTCCTCGAGCGCGGTGACGGGGTCGGCCGCCGCGTCGATCCGTGCGGCCAGGCGCCGTACCTCGGCGGCGGGCCAGAGGTCGGCCAGGTCCACCCGCAGGTCACGGAGTTCGTCCGCGGGGACCCCGAGGAGGGCGGGCGCCGTGCCGGGGAAGAAGCGGATCCCCGCCCAGTCGGCCGGGGCACCGCCGGGAACGTGGGCGCGGGTGTCGGGGCCGGCCACCAGCAGCCGGCCCTCGGTCCACAGCAGGTCCATGCAGCCGTCCGGGAGCACGGGCCGTACGGCCTCGGCCCGCGTGGACACCGTACGGCTCCACACGACCGCGCCGGGCAACCGGGACGCGCGCTCGACGTACATGCGGGCCAGGCTACGCCGCCCGGGTCCGGTGCTCCTGCGGGCTGATCCCGTACACCCGTTTGAAGGCGCTGGACAGGGCGAACGCGCTGCCGTAGCCGACCCGGCGGGCGATCGCTTCGAGGGTGTCGTCCGTCTCGCGCAGCCGGTCGGCGGCGAGCGCGAGGCGCCAGCCGGTGAGGTACGTCATCGGGGGCTCGCCCACCAGTCCGCCGAAGCGCCGGGCCAGCGCGGCCCGCGAGACCCCGGCCTTCGCGGCGAGCGCCGCCACCGTCCAGGGGTGCGCCGGGTCGTCCTGGAGGAGCCGCAGCACCCGTCCGACGACGGGGTCCGCGAGCGCCCGGTACCAGGCCGGTGCCGCCGCCTGCGGACGGGAGAACCAGGCGCGCAGCGCGGCGATCATCAGCAGGTCGAGCAGCCGGTCGAGGACGACCTCCTGGCCCGGCTCGTCGCGCGCCATCTCCTCGGCGAGGATCGGTGTGAGCGGGCAGTCCCACACGTCCTGGGTGAGGGAGAGCAGCGGCGGCAGCGCGTCGAGCAGCCTGCCGCTGATCTCGCCCCGCATCATGTACGTCCCGATCAGCAGCACCGTGGAGGCGTCCGGGCGCTCGCCCCAGCTGCGCACACCGAGGTCCCAGTGCCCCTGGAGCGGGCGTCCGTCGGGGTAGCTGCACTCCCCGCCCGGCAGGATCACCGCCTGGGGCGCGGTCGCGGGGTCGTCTGCACAGGTGTACGGGTCCGGGCCGCGGGCGATGGCGAGGTCGCCGGCGCGCAGCACGACCCGTTCCCCCTCGCTCGGTGTGACGCAGGCCCGGCCGCGGACCACGAGCATGATCGTCAGTGGTGCGCGGTCCTCGACGCGCACGCACCAGGGCGGGTCGAAGGACGCCCGGATCATGAAGGCGCCGCGTGCCCGGGGGCCCTCCAGCAGGCCGGCGAGTGCGTCCATGGCGTCAGCGTAGACGGCCCCGCCGCGCCGTCGTGGACGTCCGCTTATGGGAATGAGCCCTTCAGCGATGGGACCCCGAGGCGCGCGGCACTTGACTGACGGCATGACGGATCACAAGGCACATGATCAGGACATCCGGGGCACCCGGGACATGACCGTGGTGGTGACGGGGGCCTCGGGGCGCACCGGGCGCCGGGTCGCGGCGGCCGCCCGGGCGGCCGGGCTCACGGTGCGGGCGGCCTCCCGCGCCCGGGGTTTCGACTGGACGGACGGGTCGACGTGGGCGGAGGTCCTGCGCGGCGCCGACGCCGCGTATCTCGCCTACCCGACCGACATCGGCTCGCCCGCCGCGGCCGGGGCGGTCGGCGCCCTGGCCCGGGAGGCGGTCGCGCTCGGCGTACGGCGGCTGGTGCTGCTGTCGTCGCGGGGCGAGGAGCAGGCCGGCCCGGCCGAGGAGGCGCTCAGGGCGTCGGGCGCGGACTGGACGGTGGTCCGGGCCGCCTGGTTCGCGCAGAACTTCAGCGAGGGCCCGCTGGTGGACGGGCTCCGGCACGGCGAGCTGGTGTTCCCGGCCGGCGAGGTGCGCGAGCCGTTCATCGACGTGCGGGACGTCGCGGACGTCGTGGTGGCCGCGCTGACGGCGGGCGACCGGTACGTGGGCCGGGATGTCGAGGTCTCGGGGCCCCGGCTGCTGACCTTCCGCGAGGCGGTCGCGGAGATCGCCGGGGCGACCGGCGGTGCACTGGTCTATGTCCCGGTGACGGCGCGGGAGTACGGGGACAGCCTGGCCGGTTTCGGGGTGCCGCCGGAGGAGGCCGAGTTTCTCGTCGGGCTCTTCGGGAGCCTCCTGGACGGCCGCAACGCGCATCTGTCGAACGGTGTGCGGCAGGTCCTGGGGCGCGAGCCGCGCGACTTCACGGACTTCGCCCGGGAGGCCGCGGCGGCCGGCGTGTGGAAGGTCTGAGGACGACGGGGCCCGCGTCGTCCGCGCAAGTGGGGGGCGGGGTCGGCCGGAAAGCGGCCGGGGCCGGCCGGGGCGGGGGCCGGCCGGGGCCGGGTCACTCGGCCGGCGGGCCGTCCTCGCCGTCGTGGTTCCTCTGGGGGTGGTGCGTGCTCCTCACATGACCCCGGAGCCGGGACGTCAGGTCCTCCGGGGGCAGGAAGCGCGACCAGCGCTCGGGGAACTCGGAGGGCATGTCCGGGTCGTCGGGGTCGGGGTCGGCGGCGAAGGAGGCGGCCGCGCGGGCCACGTACTCGGCGGCCTGCTCGTGCCGCAGCCGTTCGTTGGCGGCGCGGGCCGCGGCCGTGGCGGCGGCCGGCCAGACCCGGTCGATCGCGGCGTTGACGGCGGCGCCCACCAGCACCGCGAACGCGGACACGCCGATCCAGAGAAGCACGGCGACCGGCGCCGCCAGCGAACCGTAGATCGTCGGTCCCTCGACCGTGCTGGTCAGGTAGATCCGGAGCAGGAAGCTGCCGAGGACCCACATGGCGAGGGCGACCAGGGCGCCCGGCACGTCCTCGACCCAGGGTGACCGCACCGGCACCGAGACGTGGTAGAGCGTGGTGAGGAAGACGACCGAGAGCACGATGACGACGGGCCAGTACAGCACCTGTACGAGCGTCGCCGACCACGGCACGATCTGCACCACCGCGTCCGGACCCGCGACCATCAGCGGCAGGGCGATCGAACCGATCAGCAGCGCCACGACGAAGAGCAGGAACGACATCATCCTGGTCTTCACGATCCCGCGGGTGCCGTCGAGGCCGTACATCACGGTGATGGTGTCGACGAAGACGTTCACCGCGCGCGAGCCCGACCACAGGGCGAACAGGAAGCCGATGGAGATGACGTCGGGGCGGCCGCCCTTCATGACGTCGTGGAGGATCGGTTCGGCGATCTGGTGCACGCCCTTGTCGGTCAGGACCGTCCGGGACGCCTCCAGGATGTTGGACTCCAGGCTCGCGATCGAGTGCGCGCCGGTCCAGTCGTCCACGTAACCGAGCAGCCCGATCAGGCTGAGCAGCAGGGGCGGCACGGACAGCAGTGTGAAGAAGGCGGACTCGGCCGCCAGCCCCAGGATCCGGTACTCCATGCAGGAGTTGACGGTGTCCTTGAGCAGCAGCCAGGCGGTCCTGCGCTTCGACACGTTCCTGTACAGCGCGCGAGCGCGGTGGAAGCGGCCCGAGGGAGGCCGTTCAGGTGTTTCTTTTGCCTGGTGCACATCCTTACCGTATCCGTATGGCAGCCAGCACCCACACCGTGACCAACCAGGCTCCGCCCCTGGTCGGATATGACGTCTTTGCCGCCGACCGGGCCCTCGTGGAGGCGGTCGAGCGGCACCTTGATCCACAGCTTCTCGACGAGGCGCGCGACGAGCTGACGACACTCGGCCGCACCACCGGTTCCGCGCAGGTGCAGGAGTGGGGGGTGCTCGCCAACGAGAACCCGCCGAAGCTGCGCACCCACGACCGCTACGGCAACCGCGTCGACGAGGTCGAGTTCCATCCCTCCTGGCACCGGCTCCTCGGCAAGGGGGTCTCGGCCGGACTGACGGCCGCCTGGTCGCGGCCCGGCGGGCACCTGAGGCGGGCTGCCGGGTTCATCGTCTGGACGCAGGCCGAGGCGGGCCACGGCTGCCCGCTGTCGATGACCCACGCGGCGGTGCCCGCGCTGCGCACCGATCCCGCGCTCGCCGCCGAGTGGGAGCCGCGCCTCACCTCCACCGTCTACGACCAGGGGCTGCGGCCCGCCGCCCAGAAGGCCGGAGTGCTCTTCGGGATGGGCATGACGGAGAAGCAGGGCGGCAGCGACGTACGGGCCAACACCACGGAGGCACGGCCGCTGGCCGAGGACGGCACCTATGAACTGACCGGGCACAAGTGGTTCTGCTCGGCGCCCATGTCGGACGGCTTCCTGGTGCTGGCGCAGGCTCCGGGCGGTCTGACGTGCTTCCTGGTGCCGCGGGTGCTGGAGGACGGGACCCGCAACGTGTTCCGCGTCCAGCGGCTCAAGGACAAGCTCGGCAACAGGTCGAACGCGTCCAGCGAGGTCGAGTTCGACGGGACCTGGGGACGCCGGGTCGGCGACGAGGGCCGCGGGGTGCGCACGATCATCGAGATGGTCTCGGCGACCCGCCTCGACTGTGTGCTCGGCGCCGCCTCGCTGATGCGGCAGGCCGTCGCGCAGGCCGTGCACCACAGCGCCCACCGGGAGGCCTTCGGCGGGAAGCTGATCGACAAGCCGCTGATGCGCAACGTGCTGGCGGACCTGGCGCTGGAGTCGGAGGCGGCCACGACGCTGGCGATGCGGCTGGCGGCCGCGTACGACGACGGCGGCGAGGAGGAACGGGCGTTCCTGAGGCTCGCGGTGCCGGCCGCCAAGTACTGGGTGACCAAGCGGTGCACGCCGGTGGCGGTGGAGGCGCTGGAGTGCCTGGGCGGCAACGGGTACGTGGAGGAGTCCGGCATGCCGAGGCTGCTGCGCGAGTCGCCGCTCAACTCCATCTGGGAGGGCGCCGGCAACGTACAGGCCCTCGACGTGCTGCGCGCGCTCCAGCGTGAGCCGCAGGCGCTCAACGCGTTCCTGCGGGAGGTGGGCCTGGCCCGCGGCGTCGACCACCGGCTGGACGGCGCGATCAAGAACCTGCTGGCCGAACTCGCCGATCTGGACGGCATCGAGGCCCGTGCCCGCCGGCTGGTGGAGCGCATCGCCCTGGTGCTCCAGGGGTCCCTGCTCGTCCGGTACGCGCCCCCGGAGGTCGCCGACGCGTTCTGCGCCTCACGTCTGGGCGGCGACTGGGGCTCGGCCTTCGGCACCCTGCCGCACAGTCTGGATCTGGCCACGGTGGTGGAGCGGGCCCGTCCGGTGTCCTGAACCGGCGGCGCGGGGGTGGTGCTGCGCCGACACGGCACCACCCCCGCTCTCTGGCCCCGTGGCGGGGAGCACGAACGCCGCACGGGCGGCGTTGCTCAAGTTTCGGCCCCCGTACGGCTGTTCGCCAGGGTTGCAGAGGGTTGCAACTTTCCTGCGGAGTGTGTCCCGGACTGTGTCCCTCCGTCGCCGCCGGGCGGCACTATGAGAGCCGCAGTCAGTACGGGGCGGATCCCTCTTGGCCGAAAAGAGCCGAGCGTCCGGTCGTCCGCCACCGTGCGCCGTCCGCCCGGGGAGGAACAGTGCCGCACCCGCCGATCGACGTGACACGGCTCGCCGCCCTGGACGCCGCGCAGGCGGCCCGTGTGCTCGGCGAGGTGCGCGAGGCCACGCTGGCCGGGCATCCGGCCCGTATCGCGCCGCGCCCGGTGATCGGGCAGTCCTGGGAGCGCATGCTGCGCGACGGCGTCGACCCCGACCACGACGTCCGCTCGGGGCTGCTCGTCCGCGACGAGGTGGAGCGGCGGCGGCAGACCTCGGAACTGCGGCAGGTGCTGCCGGTGCTGCGCGAGGGGCTGCTCTCGGTCGCGGACGCGGCCCACCACATCGTGGTGGTCGCGGACCAGGAGGGCCGGGTGCTGTGGCGCGAGGGCTGCGCGTCGGTGCTGCGCAAGGCCGACGGGTTCGGTCTCGAACTCGGCGCGGACTGGCGCGAGAGCGTCGTCGGCACCAACGGCGTGGGCACCCCGCTGGTCGCCCGCCAGCCCGTACAGGTGTTCTCCGCCGAGCACTTCGTGCGCACCCATCACTCATGGACCTGCGCGGGCGCCCCGGTCACCGACCCGCGCGACGGCAGTCTGCTCGGCGTGGTGGACGTGAGCGGCCCCCTGGACACCCTGCACCCGGCCACGCTGGCGCTGGTCGGCTCCGTGGCCCGGCTCGCCGAGGCGCGGCTGCGCGAGCTGCACCTGACCTCGCTGGAGCGGCTGCGCGCGGTGGCGGCGCCGGTACTGGCCCGGCTCGGCGGACGCGCGATGGCCGTCGACCGGGACGGCTGGACCGCCGCGGTCACCGGGATGCCGTACACGAACCGGCTCGCGCTGCCCAAGGAGCCGAGCGCCGGGCGGGGTTGGCTGCCGGCGGTCGGGACGTGCGTGGTGGAACCGCTGCCCGGCGGCTGGCTGGTCCGGGCCGCCGACGAACCGGCGCCCCGGCGGCCCGCGCGGATCGTGCTGGACCTGGCACATCCGCGGCGCTGGTCGGTGACGGTCGCCTCGGACGCGGGGACCTGGTGCCAGGAACTGACCCCCCGCCACGCCGAACTGCTCTATCTGCTGGCGGCGCGCCCGGCCGGCCGCAGCGCCGCGGGTCTCGCCGAGGACCTGTTCGGCGACTCCGGCCGCACCGTGACGGTACGGGCGGAGATGTCGCGCGTACGGCGGTACCTCGGGGCCTTCCTGGAACACCGGCCGTATCGTTTCTGCGACGACATCGAGGTGGAGTTGGCCCTCCCCGACGATCCCCGGGACCTGCTCGCCCACTCGACGGCACCGGCGGTGCGCAGGGCGCGCGCCGCGGGACCCCCTTGTACCGCACCGGGGGCCGCCGCGTCCCCGGTGAACCACAAGGAGCGTATTTCGGGACCGTCTTCCGGGGTCCTCGACCAGGTACGCCGCTCCCTGCCGTAGCATCCCCTCACAGGCCACCCCACCCGTCTCTCCGTCAACGTACTGATCATGAGAGGCAGTTGGCCTACCCGGGAGGACGCATGAAGTACCGCGGCAGGCACCGCCGACAACGGAGGGGACAGGCGCTGCGCGCCACGCTGGCCGGCACCGCCCTGGCACTCACCGCGGCCGCCACGCTGATCAGCACCTCCCAGGCCACCAACAGCAACAGCCCCGGGGCCCTGACCCCGCTCAGCTCCGCGGCGGCGACCGGGGGCTTCCGGCTGCACGAGAACCTGGTCGCCCCGGACACCCTCGCCACGCTCACCACGAGCATGGGCGGGAACGTCGGTGTCGCGGGCGTCCTGGCGGACACCGACCACGTGATGCGCGACCGGGCGGAGTGCTCCGGCGCCGAGCGGGCCGCGCTGCCCCTCCGGCCCGTCGCCACGCGGGCGTACTGCTGGGCCGGGGACGACGCCCGGACCCGGCAGTGGCGGCCCGGCTCCGTCACCACCTCGGGCGACGCCGACGACGACGGCCGGTGGGGCGGACAGCGCGTCATCATGGCGGGCTGGACGCACGACGACCGGGCCGCGGGCTCGACGGCCGGGGACCGCGGCCTGGCCCGGATCGCCCTCATCGACGCGAGCGACCCACGGGCCCTCACCTACCGCTGGGTGCTGCTGGTCGCCCCGCGCGACGGGGGCAGGGACTTCGACGCCGTCCGCTCCCGGATGGGCGGCATGGTCTGGTACCAGGGCAAGCTGATCGTCACCGGACGGGGCGGCACCGGCCGCGACGACGCGCTGCTCGTCTTCGACCTGCACCACCTCCTCAGGGCCGGGGTGAACAGCGGCGCGGTCGGCAGGGTCAGGGACGGCTACTCCGCGCACGGCTACCAGTACGTACTGCCTGCCGTCGGCTCGTACACCCCGGCGGGCGGCACCTGCGGCCCGGCCGCCGGGACGGTCCCCTGCTTCGGTTCGCTCTCGCTGGACCGCACGTCGACGCCCGACAGCCTGGTCGCCACGGAGGCGTCCGGCGCGGAGGGCGGCGAGCGCACCCGCATCTGGCGCTACTCCTACAGCGCCGTCGCGGGCCGCGAGGGCCTGCTCCGCAGCGACTCCCTGGGCCGGGTCGACGCGGACGAGGCCTACACGACCAAGGCCGCCGGTCTGTCCGGCGTCCTGTCGCACACTCCCGCCGGGGCGCGCGGGGCCGACTGGTACGTCGGCCACACCCCCGACAGCGGCGGCCGGCACGGCACGCTGTGGAGGCAGGACCGAAGCGGCACCGAGGCGGTGCGGTGCAGCGGCGACCAGTCGTACGCCTGCTGGGGTCAGCACGCCGCCTCCCTGTCGTACTGGCAGGAGACCGGCGAGCTGTGGACCCTGAGCGGCGCGGGCGCGGACACGACGCCGGAGCGGACGCTCTACGCGGTCCCGCTGTCGTCGGTGGACGGCTCCCTGGACTGAGGACCGTCCCCGCCCGGGCGCCCGAGGCCCGGACGCCCGGGGGCGGCGAGGTCCGGGGGCCGTGAGGTCCGCTTTGGAGCGGGCCGAGCGGCCATGGTTCCCTGACCTCATGAGCAACGTCACTGTGACCACCTGGTCCCTGGAGCAGACGGCCCCGGCCGACCTGCTCCCCGCGGTCGCGCCCGACGGGGACGTCCGGATCGTGCGCGCCGAGGTCCCCTCGCCCGAGTTCAGCCGCTTCCTGTACGCCTCGGTCGGCGCCGACGTCCGCTGGACCGACCGGCTGGGCTGGACGTACGCGCAGTGGGAAGAGTTCCTGGACCGGCCGGGAGTGGAGACCTGGGTCGCCTACGACCGGGGGACGCCCGCCGGCTACGCCGAGCTGGAACCGCAGGACGACGGCGTCGTGGAGATCGTCTACTTCGGTCTGATCCCCGCCTTCCGCGGCCGGCGCATCGGCGGCCACCTCCTCTCGTACGCGGTCGCGCGGGCCTGGGACCTGGCGGAGCGCGTGCCCGGGCGGGCCGAGACCAAGCGGGTCTGGCTGCACACCTGCAACCAGGACGGTGAGCACGCCATGGACAACTACCTGCGGCGCGGGTTCAGGCTCTTCGACACCAAGGTCGAGGAGGAGCCGGACGTCACCGCCCCCGGCCCCTGGCCCGGGGCGCGGCCGGTCTGACCCGCCGCGGCACGGCCCGGCGGGCCCGCCGGGTGACCGAAACCGCTCTCGTCTCACCGATCGGGACAAGGGTGTCCACATGACGGATGACGGTGGACTCCCCCGAGATGCCCGTGACACGCTTCCGTCATGTCTGGAACTGGAATTGCCTTGGTGAGTCGGCGGCACGTCGACCTCGGCCGCATGTCCAGCGCCATCTGTCCGCTGAGCTGACAGCCCCGGCCGAGCCGGCATTCCTCTCTCTTCGCCTCTCCCCCGCGCAATGGCGCGCACGTACTCCCGTGTGTGCCGCTTCGCGCGCCCAAGAGTGCTCTCTTTCCCGTCCCGCAGTCCCGAAGGACGTATCAACCATGGCCGCCACCCCCCAGAATCCCGACGCCGCGCCCCGCCGCAAGGTGAGCCGTCACCGCGGTGAGGGGCAGTGGGCCGTGGGTCACTTCACGCCGCTCAACGGAAACGAGCAGTTCAAGAAGGACGACGACGGTCTCAACGTGCGGACACGCATTGAGACGATCTACTCCAAGCGGGGCTTCGACTCGATCGACCCCAACGACCTCCGCGGGCGGATGCGCTGGTGGGGGCTCTACACCCAGCGCAAGCCCGGGATCGACGGCGGCAAGACCGCGATCCTGGAGCCGGAGGAGCTGGACGACAAGTACTTCATGCTGCGCGTCCGTATCGACGGCGGCCGGCTCACCACCGAGCAGCTGCGCGTCATCGGCGAGATCTCGCAGGAGTTCGCGCGCGGCACCGCCGACCTCACCGACCGGCAGAACGTGCAGTACCACTGGATCCGCATCGAGGACGTCCCGGAGATCTGGAACCGTCTGGAGGCCGTGGGCCTGTCCACGACCGAGGCCTGTGGTGACACCCCGCGCGTCATCCTCGGTTCGCCCGTCGCCGGCATCGCCGAGGACGAGATCATCGACGGCACCCCCGCGCTGGACGAGATCCACCGCCGGATCATCGGCAACAAGGACTTCTCGAACCTGCCCCGCAAGTTCAAGTCCGCGATCTCGGGCTCGCCGCTGCTGGACGTGGCGCACGAGATCAACGACATCGCGTTCGTCGGCGTGAACCACCCGGACCACGGTCCCGGCTTCGACCTCTGGGTCGGCGGCGGTCTCTCCACCAACCCGAAGATCGGCCAGCGCCTCGGCGCCTGGGTCCCGCTGGACGAGGTCCCGGACGTCTACGAGGGCGTCATCTCGATCTTCCGCGACTACGGCTACCGCCGGCTGCGCACCCGCGCCCGCCTGAAGTTCCTGGTCGCCGACTGGGGCGTGGAGAAGTTCCGCCAGATCCTCGAGGACGACTACCTGGAGCGCAAGCTGGTCGACGGCCCCGCGCCCGAGCAGCCCGTCGCCCGCTGGCGCGACCACGTCGGGGTGCACCGGCAGAAGGACGGCAACTTCTACGTCGGCTTCGCCCCGCGCGTCGGCCGGGTGGACGGCACCACCCTCACCAAGATCGCCGAGCTGGCGGGGGCCCACGGCTCCGGCCGGCTGCGCACCACCGTCGAGCAGAAGATGATCGTGCTCGACGTCGAGGAGAGCCGGGTCGACTCGCTGGTGGAGGGTCTCGAGGCACTCGACCTGACCGTCCGGCCGTCCTCCTTCCGGCGCGGCACCATGGCCTGCACCGGGATCGAGTACTGCAAGCTCGCGATCGTCGAGACCAAGGCACGCGGCGCCTCCCTCATCGACGAGCTCGAACGGCGTCTCCCCGGGTTCGAGGAGCCGATCACCATCAACGTCAACGGCTGCCCGAACGCCTGCGCCCGCATCCAGGTCGCGGACATCGGTCTCAAGGGCCAGCTGGTCCTCGACGACCAGGGCCGGCAGGTCGAGGGCTTCCAGGTGCACCTGGGCGGCGCGCTCGGTCTGGAGGCCGGCTTCGGCCGCAAGGTCCGCGGCCTCAAGGTCACCTCGGACGAGCTGCCCGACTACGTGGAGCGGGTCCTCAAGCGCTTCCAGGCGGGCCGCGCCGACGGCGAGCGCTTCGCCGCCTGGGCCGCCCGGGCCTCCGAGGAGGACCTGTCGTGAGCACGGACGCCGATGCCCCGAAGACCGACCCGGCCCCGGCCCCGAGGAGAAGGGCGATCAGGTCATGAGCGAGCGCGCCGCACCGTTCTACTGCCCGTACTGCGGAGACGAGGATCTGCGCCCCAGCGAACAGGGTCACGGCGCGTGGGAATGCGCGGCGTGCAACCGAGCCTTCCAGCTGAAGTTCCTCGGGCTGCTGGCCCGTGGGGTCCGGCGCGACGAAGGCGGAGGGGACGAGATATGACGGCCATTCAAGAAGACCGCACGACCGGGGACTTGAGGAGTATCGCCGAACAGGCCGGGCGCGACCTCGAAGACGCGTCCGCGCTGGAGATCCTCCAGTGGGCCGTGGACACCTTCGGCCGCAAGTTCTGCGTGACCTCCTCCATGGAGGACGCGGTCGTCGCCCACCTCGCCTCCCGTGCCCGGCCCGCCGCCGGTCCCGTCGACGTGGTCTTCCTCGACACCGGCTACCACTTCCCCGAGACCATCGGCACCCGGGACGCGGTCGAGGCGGTGATGGACGTCAACGTCATCACCCTCACCCCCCGGCAGACGGTCGCCGAACAGGACGCCGAGTACGGGCCCGCGCTGCACGACCGCGACCCGGACCTGTGCTGCGCCCTGCGCAAGGTCAAGCCCCTCGAAGAGGGTCTGACGTCGTACGACGCCTGGGCGACGGGGTTGCGCCGGGACGAGTCGCCGAGCCGGGCGGACACCCCGGTCGTGGGCTGGGACGAGAAGCGGCAGAAGGTCAAGATCTCACCGATCGCCCGCTGGACACAGGACGACGTGGACGCCTACGTCGCCGAGCACGGCGTACTCACCAACCCGCTGCTGACGGACGGTTACGCCTCCGTGGGCTGCGCGCCCTGCACCCGCCGCGTCCTGGAGGGCGAGGACGCGCGCGCCGGCCGTTGGGCGGGACGCTCCAAGACCGAGTGCGGGCTGCACGGCTGACCATGACCGAGATCGCGGAGAACCAGGAGAACCAAGTGACCGGAGCCACGATCTGGCTCACGGGTCTGCCGAGTGCCGGCAAGACCACCATCGCGTACGAGCTGGCCGGCCGGCTGCGCGAGGAGGGCCACCGCGTCGAGGTGCTCGACGGCGACGAGATCCGCGAGTTCCTCTCGTCGGGCCTCGGCTTCTCGCGCGCCGACCGCGACACGAACGTGCGGCGCATCGGTTTCCTCGCCGAACTCCTCTCCCGCAACGGCGTCAAGGCGCTGGTGCCGGTGATCGCGCCGTACGCGGACAGCCGCGAGGCGGTGCGGGGCCGTCACCGGGCCGGTGGCACCACGTATCTGGAGGTGCACGTGGCGACCCCGGTCGAGGTGTGCTCGGTACGGGACGTGAAGGGGCTGTACGCCAAGCAGGCGGCGGGCGAGATCTCGGGGCTGACCGGCGTCGACGACCCCTACGAGGAGCCCGAGTCACCCGATCTGCGCATCGAGTCGCACACCCAGTCCGTGCAGGAGTCCGCGGCCGCGCTGCATGCGCTGCTCACCGAAAGGGGTCTCGCATGACGACCGCAGCCACTGTGTCCGAGGCGGCCGGCGGGTCGGGGGACGCCGGGCCGTACGCGCTGTCCCACCTGGACGCGCTGGAGTCCGAGGCGGTGCACATCTTCCGCGAGGTCGCCGGCGAGTTCGAGCGGCCGGTGGTCCTCTTCTCCGGCGGCAAGGACTCCATCGTCATGCTGCACCTGGCGTTGAAGGCCTTCGCCCCCGCACCCGTCCCCTTCTCGCTGCTGCACGTCGACACCGGGCACAACTTCCCGGAGGTCCTGGAGTACCGCGACCGCACGGTGGCCGCGCACGGCCTGCGCCTGCACGTCGCCTCCGTGCAGGACTACATCGACCGCGGCGTCCTCAAGGAGCGTCCGGACGGCACCCGCAACCCCCTGCAGACCGTGCCGCTGACCGAGAAGATCCAGTCGGAGCGCTTCGACGCGGTGTTCGGCGGCGGACGCCGCGACGAGGAGAAGGCCCGCGCGAAGGAACGTGTCTTCTCCCTGCGCGACGAGTTCTCCCAGTGGGACCCGCGCCGCCAGCGTCCCGAACTGTGGCAGCTCTACAACGGGCGCCACGCGCCCGGCGAGCACGTCCGCGTCTTCCCGCTCTCCAACTGGACCGAGCTGGACGTCTGGCAGTACATCGCCCGCGAGCACATCGAACTCCCGGAGATCTACTTCGCCCACGAGCGCGAGGTCTTCCAGCGCGCCGGCATGTGGCTGACCGCCGGCGAGTGGGGCGGCCCGAAGGAGAGCGAGACGGTCGAGAAGCGGCGGGTCCGCTACCGCACCGTCGGCGACATGTCCTGCACGGGCGCCGTCGACTCCGACGCGACCACGCTGGACGCCGTGATCACCGAGATCGCCGCCTCCCGGCTCACCGAGCGGGGCGCCACCCGCGCCGACGACAAGATGTCCGAAGCCGCGATGGAAGACCGCAAGCGCGAGGGGTACTTCTAGCCATGACGAGCGCCACCGAACCCACCGAGCCCCTGTCGGTCGAGCAGTTGTCGGCGACCACACTGCTGCGCTTCGCCACCGCGGGCTCCGTCGACGACGGCAAGTCCACGCTCGTGGGCCGACTGCTGCACGACTCCAAGTCGGTGCTGACGGACCAACTGGAGGCCGTGGAACGGGTCTCGGCCGACCGTGGCCAGGACACCCCCGACCTCGCGCTGCTCACCGACGGCCTGCGCGCCGAGCGGGAGCAGGGCATCACGATCGACGTGGCCTACCGGTACTTCGCCACCGCGCGCCGCCGGTTCATCCTGGCCGACACCCCGGGCCATGTGCAGTACACCCGGAACATGGTCACCGGCGCCTCCACCGCCGACCTGGCCGTCGTCCTGGTCGACGCCCGCAACGGCGTCATCGAGCAGACCCGGCGCCACGCAGCCGTCGCCGCGCTCCTTCGGGTCCCGCACGTCGTCCTCGCCGTCAACAAGATGGACCTCGTCGACTACCGGGAGACCGTCTTCGCGGCGATCGCCGAGGAGTTCACGGCGTACGCCTCCGAGCTGGGCGTTCCCGAGATCACCGCGATCCCGATCTCGGCGCTCGCCGGTGACAACGTGGTGGAACCGTCCGCGAACATGGACTGGTACGGGGGCCCGACGGTCCTGGAGCACCTGGAGACGGTGCCGGTCAGCCACGACCTCGCGCACTGCCACGCACGGCTGCCCGTGCAGTACGTGATCCGCCCGCAGACCGCCGAGCACCCCGACTACCGGGGGTACGCGGGTCAGATCGCGGCCGGAACCTTCCGCGTCGGGGAGAGCGTGACCGTGCTGCCCTCCGGGCGTACCACGAAGGTCGCCGGAATCGATCTGCTCGGCACGCCGGTCGACGTCGCGTGGACCCCGCAGTCGGTGACCCTCCTGCTGGCGGACGACATCGACGTCTCGCGCGGTGACCTGCTCGTACCGAGCAAGGACGCGCCCCCGACCACGCAGGACGTGGAGGCGACGGTGTGCCACGTCGCGGACCAGCCGCTCACGGTCGGCCACCGGGTCCTGCTCAAGCACGGCACCCGCACGGTCAAGGCGATCGTCAAGGACATCCCGTCCCGGCTCACGCTGGACGACCTCTCCCTGCACCCGCACCCGGGCCGGCTCGCCGCCAACGACATCGGCCGCGTCAAGATCCGTACCGCCGAGCCGCTTCCGCTCGACTCGTACGCCGACTCCCGGCGCACCGGCGCGTTCATCCTGATCGACCCCTCGGACGGCACCACGCTCACCGCGGGCATGGTCGGCGAGTCCTTCGCCGCGCCGCAGCCGGTCAAGGACGACGGCGACGACGACGGGTGGGACTTCTGACATGACGTCCACCGACTTCTACTCCACGTTCGCCAAGGAGGGCGGCCGCGTCGGCAGCGGCGCCCTCGGCAGCGGGCAGGGCGGAGTGGCGCGATGTGTGAGGTGACGTACGCGCACTGCCTGCGCGCCCCGTCCCCCCACAGCCTGAGCGTCCGAAGACCTGCCGACCTCCCGGCCACGGACTGACACCGTGACCGCCGGGCCAACGAGAGGAAAGCCTCCCGTGCCTGCCATCCGCTCCACCCTCGCACGCCGTGGCGCAGCCACCGCCGTCGTACTCCCGCTGCTCGCCCTCGCCGCGTGCAGCTACGGCTCCGAGTCCAAGAGCGACAACTCGAAGGCGAAGGTCGCCGCCGGGTCCAAGAAGATCGACGGCCTCGACTCCGTGAAGATCGGTTACTTCGGCAACCTGACGCACGCGACCGCGCTGGTGGCCAATCAGAAGGGCTACTTCCAGAAGGAGCTCGGCGCCACGCAGCCCAAGTACCAGATCTTCAACGCCGGTCCCTCCGAGATCGAGGCACTGAACTCGGGCTCGATCGACATCGGCTGGATCGGTCCCTCGCCGGCCATCAACGGCTACACCAAGTCCGCGGGGAAGAACCTGCGCATCATCGGCGGATCGGCGTCCGGCGGCGTGAAGCTGGTGGTCGACCCGAAGAAGATCAAGACCCTGAAGGACGTCAAGGGCAAGAAGATCGCGACCCCGCAGCTCGGCAACACGCAGGACGTCGCGTTCCTCAACTGGGCGGCGGAGCAGGGCTACAAGGTCGACCCGCAGAGCGGCAAGGGCGACGTCTCGGTCGTCCGCACCGACAACAAGATCACCCCGGACGCCTACAAGTCCGGCTCCATCGACGGCGCCTGGGTGCCGGAGCCGACCGCGTCCAAGCTGGTCGCCGAGGGGGGCAAGGTGCTGCTCGACGAGCGGGACCTGTGGCCCGACAAGAAGTTCGTGATCACGAACATCATCGTGTCGCAGAAGTTCCTCAAGGAGCACCCGAAGGCCGTCGAGGCCGTGCTGAAGGCCTCGGTCGAGACCAACAAGTGGATCAACGCCAACCCGGACGAGGCGAAGGCGGCGGCGAACAAGCAGCTGGAGGCCGACTCCGGCAAGGCGCTGCCCGCCGATGTCCTCGACCCGGCCTGGAAGTCCATCCAGGTCACCGATGACCCGCTGGCGTCCACCCTCAACACCGAGGCGGACCACGCGGTGAAGGCGGGCCTGCTGAAGAAGCCCACCCTGACCGGCATCTACGACCTCACCCTGCTGAACAAGGTCCTCCAGGCAGCGGGCGAGAGCACCGTCGACGACGCCGGCCTCGGCGCCAAGTAGGCCCGGATCCCGATGAGTTCCCAGGAGGTGACGACCATGGCCACGACCTTCGCCAGGACCGCAGGCAGCGTCGGCAGCGCCGAAGCAGTCGACCACGCCGCCAGGATCGAGCACGTCTCGAAGTCCTTCGCCGGACCGGCGGGCCCCCAGCTCGTCCTCGACGACATCACCTTCGATGTCGCGCCGGGCGAGTTCGTCACCCTCCTGGGGGCCTCGGGGTGCGGGAAGTCGACGCTGCTCAATCTGGTGGCGGGGCTCGACGCCCCGAGCGCGGGCAGCATCACGACCGCCGGGCGCCCGGCCCTGATGTTCCAGGAGCACGCCCTCTTCCCGTGGCTGACCGCGGGCAAGAACATCGAACTCGCCCTGCGTCTGCGGGGCGTCGCGAAGTCCGAGCGCCGCGAGCGGGCGGAGGAACTGCTCGAACTCGTGCGGCTGAAGGGCGCGTACGGCAAGCGGGTGCACGAGCTGTCCGGCGGTATGCGTCAGCGCGTCGCGATGGCGCGCGCGCTCGCGCAGGACAGCCAACTCCTGCTGATGGACGAGCCGTTCGCGGCGCTGGACGCCATCACCCGGGACGTCCTGCACGACGAGCTGACCCGGATCTGGCGGGAGACGCGGGTGTCGGTCCTCTTCGTCACGCACAACGTGCGCGAGGCGGTTCGGCTCGCGCAGCGCGTCGTGCTCCTCTCCTCGCGCCCCGGACGGGTCGCGCACGAGTGGACCGTGGACATTCCGCAGCCGCGCCGCATCGAGGACACCGCCGTGGCGGAGCTGTCCGTCGAGATCACCGAAGAACTGCGTGGGGAGATCCGCCGTCATGGCCAGCACTGAGACCAAGGACGACGCGGCCGTCAGGCAGGACAACGACCTGGCGGGACTCGACGCCCTGGAGACCGCGGTCCACACCGACCGGGCCTCCTTCGGGCAGGTCTTCGTCGCGAAGGTCCTGCCGCCCCTCGTCGCCGTCGCGCTGGTGCTGGTGGTCTGGCAGTCGCTGATCTCGTTCGACGTCGTCACCGACCCCAGCAAGCTGCCCTCCCCCTCGGCCGTCTGGGGTGAGGTGAAGGACGCCTGGCTGCAGGGAACACTGGTCGGCTACGTCTGGACCAGCGTCTCCCGGGGCCTGCTCGGCTTCCTTCTGGCGCTGGCGATCGGCACGCCGCTGGGTCTGCTGGTGGCGCGGGTGAGGTTCGTACGCGCCGCGATCGGACCGGTCCTGTCCGGTCTGCAGTCCCTGCCGTCGGTGGCCTGGGTGCCGCCGGCCGTGATCTGGCTGGGCCTGAACAACTCGATGATGTACGCCGTGATCCTGCTCGGCGCGGTCCCCTCGATCGCCAACGGCCTGGTCTCGGGCGTCGACCAGGTCTCCCCGCTCTTCCTGCGGGCGGGCCGGACGCTGGGGGCCACCGGGCTGCGCGGGACCTGGCACATCGTCATGCCCGCGGCGCTGCCGGGTTATCTGGCGGGTCTGAAGCAGGGCTGGGCGTTCTCCTGGCGTTCGCTGATGGCCGCCGAGATCATCGCGTCCTCGCCCGATCTGGGCGTCGGACTCGGCCAGTTGCTGGAGAACGGGCGCAACGCCAGTTCCATGTCGATGGTGTTCCTCGCCATCTTCCTCATCCTGTTCGTCGGTATCGCGATCGACCTGCTCATCTTCAGTCCCCTGGAACGACGGGTGCTGCGCGGTCGCGGTCTCCTCGTGAGGAGCTGAGTCCCCATGCACCGTCCGGTCCTCCTCGTCATCGCCCACGGCAGCCGCGACCCGCGCCATGCCGCGACGGTCCACGCCCTCGTCCGGCGGGTCCGGGCGCGGCGGCCCGGCCTGCGCGTGGAGACCGGCTTCCTGGACTTCAACGTCCCCTCGGTGGAGGCGGTCCTGGAGTCCCTGGCGGCGGAGGGCGTACGGGACGTGGTGGCCCTGCCGCTGCTGCTCACCCGCGCCTTCCACGCGAAGGCGGACATCCCGGCGGTGCTGCGGCGGGCCCCGGCGCGGCTGCGCATCCGCCAGGCCGCGGTGCTCGGCCCGTCGCCCCTGCTGACGGACGCGCTCGAACGGCGTCTGTACGAGGCGGGAGTGACCCCCGCCGACAAGCCCTCGACCGGGGTCGTACTGGCCTCGGCGGGGTCCACGGACCCGGAGGCGATCGCGGTGATCGCGGACATCGCGCGGGAGTGGCGGCGCACCGGCTGGTGCGCCGTGCGGCCCGCGTTCGCCTCCGCCTCCCTCCCCCGCACCGAGGACGCGGTGCGCGAGCTGCGCGAGCTCGGCTGCGCGCGGGTGGCCGTCGCGCCCTATGTCCTGGCACCGGGCTTCCTCCCGGACCGTATCGCCCGGGGCGCGGCCGGGGCGGACGTACTGGCGGGCGTGCTGGGCCCGGCGCCGGAGGTGGCGCGGGTGCTGCTGGAGCGCTACGACCAGGCACGGATGCCGGCGCTGGCCGCGATCGGCGCGTAGGCCGGGCCCGGCGGCGTCTCACCCCGGCGAGGACACGTCGCGGTCGGGGGTCCGATGACGAAGTCCGCTCGACAGCCACACCCCACAGAGGAGTTCAGGCGAACCCCGGTCCTCCCGTGCGAACCCGGTCCTTCCGTGCGGGCGCGCGTTCCTGTCGGCGCCGTCCGCGCAGCCCGTACTAGGGACGCGGTGGCCCCTCCGCGCCGGCCGCCCCGACGGCCTCCGCGGCCAGTCGCACCAGCTCGGCGACCGGCATCGAACCCGCGGCCCTGCGCTCGCGCGCGAAGCCGTTCGCGAGTCGCTGGAGCAGGTCGTTGAGCGGGGTCGGTACGCCGTGCAGCCGGCCCAGGAGGGCGATCTCGCCGTTGAGGTAGTCGGCCTCGATGGTGCCGGTGGCACGGTCGAGGGACTGCCAAGAGGAGCCGCCACGGCGAGGGGTGCCGTCGAAGGGCCGGAGACGGATCCTGTCGCCGCGGACCCGCCGCTGTTCCTCCTCGCTCGCGTACGGGATCCCGGCGGCGGCGAGCACCGCCTCGCCCTCCGCGCGGACCCGGCCGAAGAGTTCCGGCCCCTCCTCACCGGTCAGGGCGCCGCTGACGGCCTCGATCGCGTTCCCGAGGTTGCGGAGCAGCTTGGCGTACTGCCAGCGGGCCACGTCCGGGACGACCGGCGCCTCGAAGCGGGACTTCTCCAGGTCGGCGGCGATCCGGCGGGCCGTCTCGTCCGTGCCGTGCGGATACCGGCCGAGGTGCAGGATGCCGGTGAGGGGGGTGCCGGCCGCCGACACGACCCCGGGCTCCACGAGGGTGGCGGGCAGCCAGACGCAGACCCCGTACACCCGCCGGAACCGGCGCAGCGCCAGGCGCTGGCCCTCCACGCCGTTCTGCGCGCAGACCAGCGGCAGCCGCTCGGCGGCCGTGCCTCCGCCCGCCACGGGGGCGGGACCCCAGTCCGCCAGGGCCGCCTCGCCGTCCTGCGTCTTGACGGCGAGCACCAGGACGTCGTCGGCCCGCAGGGCGCCGAGTGCCCCGGGCCCGTCGACCACGGGCAGCCGGTGGGTGGTGATGCCCTCCGCGGTCATGAGGCGCAGTCCGAAATCGCGCAGCGCGTCGTGGTGCGCGCCCCGCGCGACCAGGACGACCTCGTGTCCCGCTTCGGCGAGCCGGCCCCCGACGGCCCCGCCGACGGCTCCCGCTCCGATGATGATGTAACGCATGGGGACGAGCCTCGCACAGTCCTCCCGGACCGGTGTATGTAGCCTCCGTCAGATGGTTTCGCAACGATTCACGCTCGGCGGGGAGCTGTCGGTACGCAGGCTCGGTTACGGCACCGCGCAGCTGACGGGACCGGGCTACTGGGGCCCGCGCGGCGACGCCCGGAAGGCGGTGGCCGTACTGCGGCGGGCCGTCGAGCGCGGGGTCACGCTGGTCGACACCGCCGACAACTACGGTCCTTCGGTGGCGGAGGAGCTGGTCGCCGAGGCCCTCAGCCCCTACCCCGGAGATCTGCTGATCGCCACGAAGGGCGGCGTCGTCCGTACCGGTGCCGACGCGTGGCACGTGTCCGGGCGGCCGGAGAGGCTGCGGGCGATGTGCGAGGCGAGCCTGCGGCGACTGCGGCTCGACACCATCGGCCTGTACCAGCTGCACCGACTGGACCCTCAGGTGCCGATGGCCGAACAGCTGGGCACGCTCGACGAGTTGCGCGCCGAGGGGAAGATCCGGCATGTCGGGCTCGACACCGTGACCGCCGAACAGCTGCGGGCGGCACTGGAGTTGACCGACATCGCCGCGGTCCAGAACCGCTACAACCTGCTCGACCGTGCCTCGGATCCGCTGCTGGAGCTGTGCGAGGCGCGCGGGATCGCCTTCCTGCCGTGGTTCCCCCTCGGCAACGGCTCCCTCACCACCGGACGGGTCCACGCGGAGATCGCCGCCGCGCGCGGGGCGACGCCGGGCCAGATCGCGCTCGCCTGGCTGCTGCACCGCTCCCCGGTGCTCTGCCCGACGCCGGGCACGGGCTCTCTCGTCCACCTGGAGGAGAACCTCGACGCGGCCTCGGTACGGCTGACCGACGAGGACATGCGGGCCCTGGGTTGACCTTGCCCCTGGGGCGGGGTGATGTCTACGGACATGGAACCCGACCTGACACAGAGCCCGTACACCGACCCCGGTGACCTGTGCCGTGCTGCGCCGACCTCGCCGCCCGCAGCGGGGTCGAGGGACCCGCGCCTCACCGTGCCGGACGAGGTCGTCTCGTACACCACCTACGCCGGCGTAGGGAGGGTCACTCTGGGTCCGAGGGCTCCGCGCTGAACGGCGTGCCCTGGTGGAAGTAGAGCCGCCAGCCGTCGGCCGTCCGCCACCACAGCGAACTCCGGTGCACCTGGCGCCCGTCGTCCCCCTCCGTGTCGAAGGTGACGTGGACCAGATCCGGTGCCAGCTGGACCCCCTTCATGCGGGAGGCGGTGATGGGCCGTGACCCGGGCCCCGGCGCCGAGGTCAGATGCACGAGGATCGAGGCGCGGTCCCACAGCCGGCCCGAGGACCCGAACTCGCGGAAGCCGGGGTGCAGCAGGGCTCCCAGCCGCTCCGGCGAGCGGCGGACCTCCGCGTCGAGCAGGCTCAGCTCGCCCTCGATGGCCGCCTCCACGGCGGGATTGTGGTCAGGCACCTGTCAGCTCCTCAAGTTTGACGACGGTGTTCCAGTTGCGGGAGGTGGCGGTGACGCCCTTGAGGAGCCTGGGCCTGGCCAGCGCCTCGGCCAGCTTGGAGCGTCCGAGACCGTCGGGGGCGTACAGGTACAGGACGCGGTCGCCGAGCCGGAACTCCTCCGGCAGGAAGCCCGCCGGGTCGACCGACGCGAAACGTCCGGGGTCGACCGGGGTGGAGAAGTAGGTGACGTGCACCTGCTTGGCCTCCAGCTCGGCGGCCGGGAACGGGCACGCCTCCCGTACCGCCCTCAGGTAGGCGTGGTCGCGGACCAGCACCTCGACGGTGAAGCCGAACCGCTTCTCGACGGCGTCGGTCAACTCGGCCGCGAGGGAGTCCTCGTCACCCCGGTCGGAGGAGAAGAAGGCGTTGCCGCTCTGGAGATAGGTGCCCACGCGACCGTGGCCGAGCCCCTCCAGGAGGGTACGGAGCTCGGCCATGGGCACCTTCTTGCTGCCGCCCACGTTGATCCCGCGCAGCAGTGCCGCGTACGTCGTCGTCATCCGTTCACCATAGGGCGGCCGTCCCGCGCATCCGCACCAACACCCGCACCCTGACCCGTATCCCCGAGAACCCTCCCTGTATGTAAGGGGCTTCTATCCTCCCCAGTGCGGAGACGGCGGGGTCCGCGGGGAGGAGCCGGGGGCCGGACGGTTCACCGGGCAGTACGAGGAGACGGTCCCGTCCGGGCCATACCTTCATAACGAAAGGTGACGGCAGGGGGCTGTCACCGCGCACAAAGGGGCTGGCCCGTCATGGGGAACGGAGACATACGGGTGCGGGGCATCGCCGCGCGGGCAGGCGGCTGGAGCGCCCGGCACCGATGGGCCGCCGTCGGAATCTGGGTGCTGTTCGTCGTGCTGGCGATGGGGCTCGGCTCGGCGGCGGGCCGCGTGGACGTCAACGAGAGCGATCAGCTCAAGGGCGAGACCCACACCGCCGCGAAGATCATCGAGGACTCGGGGATCAAGGAACCCTCCAGTGAGAGCGTCCTGATCCAGGCGAAGGACGGGAACGTCACCTCCACGGACGCCGAGTTCCGCAGCGCTGTCACCGCCGTCGTCGAGGCCGTCGGCGCGACCGGCAAGGTCACCGGCGTGACCTCGCCCTACGACACGAAGACGATCTCCAAGGACGGCCGCAGCGCCCTCGTGCAGTTCGACATGCGGGGCGACTCGGAGACCGCGGGAGATCGCGTCGCGCCGGTGCTGGACGCCGTCAAGGGGGTGCAGAAGGAGCACGCCGGGCTGCGGATCGAGGAGATCGGCGGCGCCAGCATGCAGAAGACCTTCGACGACGCGTTCGGCGACGACTTCCAGAAGGCCGAGCTCTCCGCCGTGCCCGTCGCTCTCGGCATCCTGCTGATCGCCTTCGGCGCGCTGGTGGCGGCGCTGCTCCCGGTGGCGCTCGCGGTCACCGCGATCGTGGCGACGATGGGCCTGATGGGCATCGTCAGTCATCTTCAGCCGATGAGTGACACCGCCAACTCCGTGATGCTGCTGGTGGGTCTGGCCGTCGGGGTCGACTACTGCCTGTTCTATCTGCGCCGTGAGCGCGAGGAGCGCGAGGCCGGCCGGGACGCGCAGACCGCGCTGCGGATCGCCGCCGCGACCAGCGGCCGGGCCATCGTCGTCTCCGGTGTCACGGTCTGCGTGGCGATGGCCGGCATGCTCTTCACCGGACTCGCCGAGTTCGAGGCGATGGGCCTTGCCTCGCTGATGGTCGTGGCGGTCGCCATGGTCGGCTCGGTCACCGTGCTGCCCGCGCTGCTGTCGCTGCTCGGGGAGCGGGTGGAGAAGGGCCGCATCCCGTTCCTGCACCCGGACAAGCGGGGCGGCGGCCGCCGGGGCGACCGCGGGCCGGAGCAGGAGGGCAGCCGCTTCTGGGGTGCCGTGCTGCGGGTCGTACTCGTCAGGCCCGGCCTCTCCCTGGTCGTGGCGGCCGGGGTGCTGCTCGCCATCGCCTCCCCCGCCCTCGGCATGAAGACCCAGCAGCTCACGCTGGACAAGGAGTTCGGGAACTCGCTGCCGATCGTGGGGACGTACAACCGGGTCAACGACGCCTTCCCGGGCGGTTCCGAGCCGGCCGAGGTGGTCGTCAAGGCGCACGACATCAACGCCGCCGACGTGCGGTCCGCACTCGCCGACTTCCGTACCCGGGCGATCTCCTCGGGTGCCTCGCGCGGCCCGGTCGACATCAAGGTGCACGCGGCGCAGAACGTCGCCTTCGTCTACGTCCCGCTCGTGGGCGGCTCCGACCAGGACAAGGCGGAGAAGAGCCTGACGCTGCTGCGCGACACGGTGCGGCCCGCCACCCTCGGCAAGGTGGACGGGGTCCAGGCGCCGATCACCGGACAGGTCGCCGGATCACGCGACTTCAACGACCAGTTGGTGGGCTCGGTGACCCCGGTCTTCGCGTTCGTGGTCGTCTTCGCCTTCCTGCTGATGCTGCTCTCGTTCCGCTCGCTGACGATCGCGATCACCTCGATCGTGCTCAACCTCCTGTCGGTCGCGGCCGCCTACGGCATCCTCGTGGCCGTCTTCCAGCACGGCTGGGGTGCCTCGCTGGTGGGCGCGGAGGGGGTGGGCGCCATCGTCACCTGGCTGCCGCTGTTCCTCTTCGTGATCCTCTTCGGGCTCTCGATGGACTACCACGTGTTCGTGGTCTCGCGGATCCGTGAGGCGCGTATGCGGGGGCGTGACACCAAGGACGCGATCCGGCACGGGGTGGTCACCACGGCCGGTGTCGTCACCAGCGCCGCCGTCATCATGGTCGCCGTCTTCGCGATCTTCGGAACACTGTCCATGCAGTCCATGAAGCAGATGGGCGTGGGCCTCGCGGCCGCGGTGCTCATCGACGCGACGATCATCCGCGGGGTGCTGCTGCCGGCCGTGATGGCACTGCTCGGCGAGCGCAACTGGTACTTCCCGAAGTGGCTGAACCGCCTGCCGGACCTCACCCACGACGAGTCGCCGGAGGCCGTGCTGCCGGCCGCCCGGCAGGACGAGCGGGCCGGGGTGTAACTCCGCCCGCGACAGGGCCCGTCGGTCCCCACCGGGGAGGGACCGACGGGCCCTTCGCGGTGGGCGGCCCCGAACGCACGGGCGGCCGGGGGCGATCCGCGCGGACCGTGCGGCACACGGTCAGTGCGGCACGCGCCTCGCGCCGTGGAGGACGTCGGCGGTCACGGGCACACTGGCGGACATGCCTGTCTCGCTGCATCACATCGTCATCGACGCCCATGACCTGCCCGCGCTGTCCCGGTTCTGGGCCGAGGTGCTGGGCTGGCGGATCCTTTCCGAACGGGAGCGCGAGGTCGTGATCGGACCGGACGAAACCGCACCGGTCGGCCTCTGCTTCATGCCGGTGTCGAACCGTAAGGTCACGAAGAACCGTCTGCATCTCGATCTGACGTCCGCCGCGGAGGACCGGGAGGCCGAGATCGAACGCATCCTCGCGCTCGGCGCGCGCAGGGCGGACGTCGGGCAGAGCGGCGATGAGTCGTGGACCGTGCTGTGCGATCCGGAGGGCAACGAGTTCTGCGTGGTCCGCCCGAAGACGACGCTCATCGGCTGAGGGCTGTCCCGCCGTTGCCGGCGCGGCCGACCGGGGGTTGGTGCGGGGGCGCCCCGGACCGACGCCGCCCCCGCACACCGGTACGCGTCCGGTGCGGGACTCCTCAGTCCCGTGCGGACGTGGGCAGTTCGGCCTCGATGAGGTCGGCCGCCCGCTGTGTTCCGCCCTCCTTCGCCATCTCTTCGCGGATGTCCCGCAGCCGGCGCGCCACCTCGGGGTCCGCGACGAGGCCGAGGACCGCCTCGCGCAGCGTGCCGGCCGTCGCCTCCGCCATCGGTACATGGCGGGCGACTCCGAGCGCCTGGAGCATGTCGGCGTTGCCGAACTGGTCGACGGCCTGCGGTACGGCGACCATCGGCGTGCCGGTGGCCAGGCCTTCCTGGCTGCCGCCCGCACCGGCGTGCGTGATGAAGGCGTCGGCCTGGCGCAGGACGGCCAACTGGGGTACCCATGGGCGCACTTCCACGTTGCCCGGTACGTCACCCAGTTCGGCCGGGTCGACGAATCTGCCGATCTGGAGCACGACGTGCCAGCCCGGCAGATCCCCGAAGGCCTTCACGCACTCGCGGTAGAAACCGGGCTGCTTGGTGAAGCTGGAGCCCAGGGAGACGAGCAGCACCTTCCCGGCGTCCGCGGGCCGCCGCCAGTCCCCCTGGGCGGCACGGTCGCCCTGGCAGCCGCCGACGAAGGTGTACCGCCCCTCGTCGACACGGTCGGCGTTCGGCTGGAGGGCGCGGGGGATGAGGACGAGGCAGCGGTCGGGGCGGCCCATGAAGTCCTCGACGCTCAGGTCCATGCCGTTTACCGCGATCCAGCGGGCGAAGGTCTCGTAGAAGGCCCGGCCGCGCGGCGTCCGCTTGAGCGGTTCGAAGACCGCTCTGCCGACCTCCTCCTCGTACCCCTCCCAGGCGACCATGCTCGGGGACAGCTGCACGATCGGGACCCCCCAGCGGTGGGCGAGGACCCGGGCCGGGTAGGCCGTGATGTCGTACAGCACGAGGTCCGGCTCGTCCCCCTCGTACGCGGCCGCGAGCTGGGGCTCGGCCTGTAGGGCGTCCGTCAGGAACGGTTCGACGTGGTCGATCGTCTCGGTCCCCCACGCGTCCGGGTCGTCGTCGGTCGGCAGCGTCGAATGCCATGTCCTGGGCTCCGCCCCCGTCGCGGCGACCTGTTCGGCGAAGGCGGGCGGCACCGCGTACGTGACCCGGTGCCCGCGTGCCACGAGCTCCCGGATCACTTCGATGCTCGGGTTCACGTGCCCGTGGGCGGCGATGGAGAACATGGCGATGTGGGCGCGTCGGTCGGTCATGCCTCGACCGTAGGCGAGACGATACGTCTCGTGCAACCTCAATCCCGTACGCCCCTGCCGCCCGGTTCCGGCCGGTCGCTCAGCGCTGGTAGCGGGCCAGCACCAGGTTTCCGTCCCTGACCAGCCGTCTGCGGAGCGCCGCCAGGCCGATCGCTCCGCTGTAGTACTCCTGGAAGGCGGGCGTCGCGACCTTGTCCTTCCACTCGGGATAGCCGCGCACGGACTGGGCGGGCGCCGGGACCAGGTGGGAGGCGAGGGCGGTGCCCGTCGCCCAGCCGTTCTCGGCGGTGTGCAGGGCCGGGTCCTCCAGGGCCCGCGTCCCCGTGGGCAGCATCCAGTCCCCGAGCGCGAGCCGGACCATGTTCTTCGGCCGGAGCAGGAAGTCGACGAACGCGGCGGCCTCCTTCTTGTGCGGGCTGTCCGCCGCGACGGACAGGGTCTGCGGGCTCACCCCCTGGGTGAGGCCGTCCGCGCCGGCCGGGGCGGGCAGCACCTGCCAGCGGAAGCCCTTCGGCGCCTGCTGCGCGATCTGCTGACGGTAGGAGAACCCGAGCGGCACCATCGCGTACCTGCCGCCGAAGAACCCGGGCAGTGTGTCCGAGCCGCCCATGCCGAGCGTCGCTCCCGACGCGCTCCCGTCCGTGTTCACCTCGTCGTGCACGGTCCTCGGGACCACGGCGTCGGCCTCGTCGAAGCGCACGGTCACCTTGCCGTCCGGGCCCCGGTGGAACAGCCGGCCACCCGCGGAGAGGGAGAGGTTGAGCGTCGCGGAGACCGGCTCCTTGAGCGGCCAGGCCACACCGTAGGTGCCCTTGCCGCTCAGCCGCTTCACGATCGTGCGGAACTCGCCCCAGCTCCAGGGCCTTTCGGGGGTCGGGACGCGGACGCCCGACTTCTTCAGCCGCTCGGCGTCGGCGATCAGGACGCGCGGCTCCTGGAGGAACGGCACGCCGTAGACCCCTCCCCCGAAGGTCGCCGCCTCCCAGCTCCGCCGCGGGATGTCGGACGTGAGCCGATCGGACAGCAGACCGCGCAGATCCGCGAGATAGCCGCCGTACGCGAAGTCCGCGAGGTCGTCCGAGGCGTCGTGGATGATGTCCGGTGCCTCACCGCCCTCGAAGGAGGTGAGCAGCTGATCGTGGACGCTGTCCCAACTCCCCTGCACGTACTCGACCTTGACGTCCGGATGGTCGGCATTCCACTCCTTCACCAGCTCCTTGTTGGCGGCGACGGACTCCTGTTGCCAGGCGAGCGACTGGAACCGGAGGGTGATCACTCCGCGCGGTCCGCCCCCGCCGTCCGTGCACGAGGCGAGCAACAGGCCGAGGACGGCCAGGAGGACCAGCGGTCTCGTCCGCGACAACCCCCTCGCCCCCATCAGCTCTTCACCGCCCCGGCGAACATGCCGCCCGTGATCCGCTTCTGGATGACCGCGAAGACGACCAGCGACGGCAGGGTCGCGAGGAACGACGCGGCGGCGAGCGGGCCGAGGTCCGCGACCCCCTCCGCCCCGATGAAGTGCGTCAGGACGACCGGCAGCGTCTGTTTCTGCGGCGTCTTGAGCAGCACGAGCGCGAAGAAGAACTCGTTCCACGCGCTGACGAAGGCGAACAGCGCCGTGGCCACGATGCCGGGCGCGAGCAGCGGCGCGGTGACGGAGACCAGGGTGCGCACCCGCCCCGCCCCGTCGACCGCGGCGGCCTCCTCCAGTTCGGTGGGCACCGCCCGTACGTGGCCCACCAGCATCCACAGCGCGAACGGCAGCGCCCACACGACGTACACCATGATCAGCCCGGCGCGGGAGTCGATCAGGTGGAGGTTCTTGAGGATCAGGAAGAGCGGGATGATCACGAGGACGAACGGGAACGCCTGGCTGACCACGACCCAGCCGGTGGCGGCCCTCGCGAGCGCGGTACGCCGGCGCGCCATGACGTAGGCCATCGGGGTCGCGACCAGTACGGCGATCACCGCCGCGCCGAGCGCGGCGAGCAGGGAGTTGAGCGCGGCGTGCAGCAGGGGCTGCTCGTCGAAGGCCTGCCGGAAGTTGTCGAGGGTGGGGTGCCGGGGGATCCAGGTGGGGTGGAGGCCGGCCAGCTCGCGGGCCGGTTTGAAGGCGGTGGAGATCAGCCACAGGAAGGGGAAGCCCAGGAAGACGAGGTAGCCCAGCAGCGCGAGGTACTGGCCCGCGCGGGCCGCTCCGCGGGTCCTCACGCGTCCTCACCTCCGCCCAGCCGGACCGCCAGCCGGATCGCGAGGATCACCGAGATCGCGGCGACCAGCACACAGCCCATCGCCGCCGCGTAGCCGAACTGCCCGTAACGGAAGGCCTCTTCGTACGCGAAGAGCATCGGCAGCCGGGTACGGCCGCCGGGGCCGCCGTTGGTCAGCACATAGACCAGGGCGAAGGAGTTGAAGTTCCAGATCAGGTTGAGCGCCGTGATGGCGAGCGCGACCGGTCTCAGGGCGGGCCAGGTGACGGTCAGGAAGCGGCGCCAGGCACTCGCGCCGTCCACCGCGGCCGCCTCGTGGAGTTCGCGCGGGGTGTTCTGAAGTCCGGCGAGCAGCGCGACCGTGGTCTGCGGCATGCCCGCCCAGACACCGACGACGATCACCGCGGGCAGCGCGGTGCCGAGGCCGCTGAGCCAGTCGCGGCCGTCGCCGAGGCCGACGTCGCGCAGCGTCTGGTTGAGGACGCCCGCGTCGGGGTTGTAGACGAGCCGCCAGATGATGCCGACGACCACTTCGGGCATGGCCCACGGGACGATCGCCAGGGCGCGGGCGAGCCGGCGGAAGCGGAGCTCCTGGTTGAGCAGGAGGGCGAGTCCGAGCGCGAGGAGGAACTGCGGCACGGTCACCCCGACCGCCCACAGCAGACCGATCCGGAACGAGTCCCAGAACAGGGTGTCGTGCAGCAGGTCCTGGAAGTTGAGGCTCCCGATCCACCGGGTGGGGGCGGTGCGGCCCGACTGGGAGTCGGTGAACGCCAGCGCGATCCCGTAGAGCAGCGGTCCGACGCTGAGCACCAGGATCGGGATGAGCGCGGGCAGCACCAGGAACCAGGCTCCGTGGCCGAGGGGACGCCGGTCCCCGCCCCGGCGGTACGTGTGCCCGGCCGGTCGGCTCGTCGCGCTCGCCAAGGTCATGGACACGGCTCCTTCGGGCGGTCGTGCGGATCCGGCCGTCCCGGCGGCCCCCGTCATGGTCGTGAAGGCGGCGGGCACCGTCAAGACACCGTGCACACGGCCCGACCTGTGCGAATGCGAGACTGGCGGCGGATGGCGTGAACGCGACGCCGTGCGCGAGGGACCTGTGCGGACCGCGCCACGCGGACGCGAGGACCGCGCGGGCACCGCGCGAGGAGACGGAGGCGACGGATGGACGAGGCACGGGCGCGGGACGTACTGGCCGCGGCGGGCGTACTGCCGGGGCCGGCGGCCGGGGAGGCCGCCCTTCTCGCGCTGGGTGAGAACGCGGTGTTCGCCGCCGGTGACCTGGTGGTCAAGGTGGGGCGGGACGCCGAACTCCTCGACCGCGCCCGGCGGGAGCTGGCCGTCGCGGGCTGGCTCGCCGAGGCGGGCGTTCCCGCGGTGCGGGCGGCCGAGGCCGAGGCGCTGCTGGTGGACGGTCACCCGGTGACGGTGTGGCACCGGCTGCCCGCCCCCGTACGCCCGGCCGAACCGCGCGATCTGGCCGAACTGCTCCGGGTGGTGCACGCGCTGCCCTCGCCCCCCTTCTCCCTGCCGCCCCGCGAGTTGCTGGGCGGTGTGGAGCGCTGGCTGCGTCTCGCGGGTGAGGCGATCGACCCGCGGGACGCGTCCTATTTGCGCGCCCGGCGCGACGGCTTCGCGGCCGCCGCCGCCGCGCTGACACCGCACCTGCCCCCGGGCCCGATCCACGGGGACGCGCTGCCCCGCAACGTCCATGTCGGTCCCGACGGCCCGGTCCTGGTCGATCTGGAGACCTTCTCCGCCGATCTGCGCGAGCACGATCTGGTGGTCATGGCGCTCTCCCGGGACCGCTACGGGCTGCCCGCCGACGCGTACGACTCCTTCACCCGGGGCTACGGTTGGGACGTGCGCGGCTGGGAGGGCTGTTCCGTGCTGCGGGGTGCGCGGGAGACCGCAAGCTGCGCGTGGGTGGCTCAGCACGCGCCGGCCAACCCCAAGGCACTGGCCGAGTTCGAGCGGCGGGTGGCGTCGCTGCGGGACGGGGACGAATCGGTGCGGTGGTATCCGTTCTGAACCGGTGGTAGCCCACTCGGCCCGGCGTACCCGGGCCGGCACCCGTGCCGAGCACCGCGGGTTCCTGTCCGGGCGGTCCCGCCGGAGTCGCACCCCGTTCCGAACTCGGCGGGTCCCCGCTCGGGCCTCCCGGCCCGTCTGAACCGGGGCCCGCGCCAAGTGCCGCGGGTCCCTGTGTTCCGGCCGTCCCGCCTGCCCGAGTCACCACCAGTACTGACCGGCGGGTCCCGGGTCCGGGCCTCCCGGCCGGCCTGACCCCACACCCGTGCCGAGAACAACGGGTTGCGTCCCTGCCGTCCTGCCCGCCCGAGTTGCCACCGGTACCGAGCACCGCGGCTCCCGACCCCGGGCCCTCAGGCCCGCCTGAGCCCACACCCTTGCCGAGCACCGCAGACACCCCACTCCGGCCCTCCGGCCCACCAAAGATGCCACCCGCGCCGAGCACCGCAGCTCCCGACCCCGGGCCCTCAGGCCCGCCTGAGCCGGCATGCGTGCCGGGCACCGCGGGTCCCGGGCGCGGATTGGCACCCCGCCTCAGCCGACCCCCTGTCGAGCACCGCGGGTCCCCGCCCCGGGCGGGTCGTCAGACTCGCTCGTCGGCCAGGTCCCGGAGGGGCCACGTGCCGTCGACCACCGCGTCCGCGTCGCCCTTGCGGCGCAGGAAGCTCTGGAAGTCCGCCGCCCATTCGGCGTACCACTCGATCTGGCGGCGGTGCAGCTCCGCCGGGCCGAGGGCCGCGACCTTCGGGTGGCGGCCGGCTATCGCCCCGGCGAGCCGGGCCGCGGCGAGGGCGTCGGCCGAGGCGTCGTGGGCCGCGCGCAACTCCACCCCGTACTCCGTGCAGACCGCTTCGAGGTTGCGCTTGCCCCGGCGGTAGCGGTCGACGGAGCGGTCGATCGTGTACGGGTCGATGACCGGGGCGGGGTCGCTCCCGCCGAGCCGCTCGCGCAGCGAGGGCAGTCCGTGCCTGCGCAGTTCGGCGGAGAGCAGGGTCAGGTCGAAGGCGGCGTTGTACGCGACCACCGGGACGCCCGTCTTCCAGTACCCGACGAGGACCTCCGCGATCGCGTCGGCGACCTGGTCGGCGGGGCGGCCCTCCGCGGTCGCGCGCTCGTTCGAGATCCCGTGCACCGCGACCGCGTCCGCCGGGATCCGCACGCCCGGATCGGCCAGCCACTCCCTGCGTCCCAGCGGTTCTCCGCCCCTGACCTCGATCACGGCACCCGTGACGATGCGCGCCTCGCGCGGATCGGTCCCGGTCGTCTCCAGGTCGAAGCCGATCAGCAGCTCCTGGTGCCAGCCCATCGGTGGCCCCCCTTCTTCGTGGTGCTTTCCCCCAGTGGTCCCCACGATCGCACGGCCCACTGACAACCCGAGGACCGCGTTCCGCTTCCGGGGGAGGGCGACACCTCAGGACACCGGCCGCGAATCGGCCCAGGCCACTTCGAACTCCTCACGGTATGTCGGGAAGAGTCCCTCTTCGCCGATCTCATCCGGTTTGACCACTCGGCCCCCGCCGCGCAGCACCAGGACCGGTGCCTCCATGCCGCGTGCGCGACGCAGATACGACTGCACGACCGCGATGCCGTCGGAGCCGTCCCCGTCGACGAGATACGCCGTGAAGCGCGGCGTCTCGTCGTAGACCTGGATCTCGAAGGCGCCCGGATCCCGCAGCCGGGCCCGCACCCTGCGCATGTGCAGGATGTTCATCTCGACCGCCCGGCTCAGCTCGCCCCGCTTGATGGCGAGTTCGCGCTCGCGGCGCTTGACCGCGCTGGAGGCCGGGTTGAGGAACAGCAGCCTGACCCGGCAGCCGGACTCGGCGAGCCGCACCAGCCGCCGCCCGGAGAAGTTCTGCACCAGCAGGTTCAGGCCGATGCCGATGGCGTCGAGGCGGCGCGCTCCGCCGAACAGGTCCTCCGCGGGGAACTGCCGCAGCAGCCTCACCCGGTCGGAGTGGACTCCGACCACGTCCGCGTACCGGTCGCCGACCAGGTCCTCGACGGCGTCCACGGGCAGCCGCCGCGCGGAGGGCGTGTCGCTGCCTGCGCCGAGTATCGCCAGGAGCTTCGCGGCGGCCCGCTCGGCCTGGCCCAGCACCGCCTCGGACAGGGCCCGGTTGCGGGAGACCACGTTCCGGGTGACCTCCAGCTCGTCCAGGGCGAGTTCGACGTCCCGGCGCTCGTCGAAGTACGGCTCGAAGCACGGCCAGTGCTGCACCATCAGCTCGCGCAGCTGCGGCAGGGTGAGGAAGCTGAGCACGTTGTCGTCGGCGGGGTCGAGCAGATAGCCCTTTCGCCGGCTGACCTCGCGCACGGCGACCGCGCGCTGCACCCACTCCTGTCCGGCGGGTCCGGCCGCGGCGACCACCCAGTCGTCCCCGTGGACGGGTTCGTAGATGGGGCGCAGAACAGCGGCCACGACCGCGCGCAGCCGCTGTTCGACCAGGTTCAGCCAGATGTAGGCGCGCCCGGCCCGCTGGGCGCGCGTACGCACCTCGCGCCAGGCGTCGGCGCCCCAGTCCAGTTCCGGTCCGATGGATCCCATCTCCATCGGCCGTGCCAGGGACACCGCGCCGGGTGGGACATCTGTGGAGTTCCCCTCGTGACCCTCGTCACCAGGAGGCAACTCCAGCCCTCCCGAGCCCACCCGCGCACCGCCTTCCGCTCCCCCGAGCTCTCCCGTGGGGCCAGCCCCACTCAACGATCAAGGAAGGGTACTCCGGGAGCGGCGGGCGGTGCAGCCCGATGGACAGGCTGTTTCTCAACTACCGTTTTCCACATGCCCGTTCTGGTCGGCCAGCTCCGGCGGAGTGAGCGGATTCATAGCCGTGACGTCACGCGGAGCGATGGAGAAGCCCTGCCAGTGGACCGGCATGGGCTGCTGGTCCTCGTCGCGCGCGATGTGGTGGAAGCCCACGTTGACCCAGACGATGGGGTGGGTGAGGGTCTGTCCGTTGACGTACTTGTCGACGGACTTGCCCGCTCCCGCTCCGCAGTTGAGCAGGTTGTTGCTGGCGAACTGCTCGCACTTCTTGTACTCGGTGAAGTACAGGTCGTGCTTGGTGAAGCTGCGGCCGAGGTACTTGGTGGTCGCGCCCGGGACGATCTCGTAGGAGCGCGAGTGGTTGTCCTTGTTCTTGCCGGTGGCGCTGACCACGCGCCACCAGCGCTGGTTCTTGGCGTCGCCCGCGAGTTCCTTGGTGATCTTGGTGCGGGTGGTCTTGTTGGTCGGGCCCTCGTTGCCGTTGCGGGGCGGGCTGACCACCGAGTCGTACTGCTCGATCTTGTTCTTGGAGGAGCCGTCCAGGCCGAAGTCGAGCCGCCAGAACACGTTGTGGCTGTGGCTGGTGGCGTACGCCTTCGCGCCCTTGCCGATGGGCCAGCCGCGGCCGTCGCCCGCGTCGTAGTCACCGGGCGAGAGGCTTCCGGTGGCACCGATGTTCATGCTGACGGCGCCGTCGTCCTGGAAGCGCCACTCGGTGATGTACTCGTACCAGCCGACCTTGTTGACGGTGTAGATCAGCAGGTCCTTGCCCTGGGCCTGGTAGACCTTGTTCCCGGTGTCGGCCTCCATGCGGTAGGCGTGACCACGCGAACGGGTCGTGGTGCACAGGCCGTTGACGTTCGGGTGCTGCGGGTCCCAGGCGTTGGGGATCTTCACGTTCTTGATGGTGCCGCCGGGGCACTCTCCCGGCGCCATCTTCATCAGGCCCTGGCCGAAGCCGGCGCCCGTGAGGTCGTCGTACTCGGCCTTGCCGTCGTCGTAGGGGACGTGGATCTGGCCGAGCTTGGCGCTGGTGAGGACCTTGATCGGCTGGGCCTCGCCCTTGGGCTGGTACGAGATGTTCTCCAGGACGAGCCCGGCCTCGCTCTCGTAGTGCCAGCACATGCGCCAGGTGGTGCCGGTGGAGAGCTTCTGCTCGATCTTGTAGGCCGTGCTGCAACTGGCGGCCGCCGGGGCGGACTTCGGCTGGGCGACGGCCGGACCCGCGGCCGTCGTCGCGCCGACGGCCAGCGCGGCCACCGAAAGGCCCACCGCCGACCGGCTGCGGGCACGGCTGATTCTGTTCACGCGCATGACGAAGGGACTCCTCGCGAAAGCATGCAGAAGTTGGGAGTTGGACAGGGTGAGGGTGAAGGCGGCGCCGCCTCGGAGCGGCGGACGCGGGCGTCAGCCGAGCGTGCCGACCTTGCGGGCGCTCAGATCGACCACCAGGTCACGGCTGTCGATCCAGGACCCGTTCCTGACCTTCGGGAAGAGCCTCACGCAGCGGTGCTCGCCGCACTTCGCGAGGAGTCCGGGCTGGGCGCCCGGGGTCGCCCGGTAGACCATGCTGTTCAGCGTGAGCTGGTCGGGCGAGGTGAGTTCCTTGCCGGTGGCGTCCTTGTAGTCGGCCCGCAGGCCCGCGCCGAGCGGGTCGGCGATGAGCAGCTTGGCCGCCTCGGTCATCTCGTCACGGCCCAGCGGCGGCTGGGTCCCGTGCTGGGTGTCCGTCCTCTCCACCTTCCCGGTGTCGAGGTTGACGGTCCTGGTGACGAGCGTGTCGTCGCGGTAGTCGTAGAACGTGACGTTCGCGCGGCGCGGTGCCCCGGGGTCGTCGAGTTCGTTCTCCTCCGGCTCGGCGAGGTCGACACCGATGCGCTGCGGGCCCCGGCCTCCCTCGACGTTCTCGGCGGAGCCGGACAACTGCCGGTTCACCGCCATCCGTTCGGCCCGTGCCGTCTCGTCGTCGGTCAGCGGGTCACGGCCGGTGCCCTTGTCGCCCTGCGCCGGAGCCTGCTCGACGACGCCGGGCCGTACGGCCGCCTGTCCCTGTTCCTGTCCCGGTGCCGCCTGCTGCGGACCGGCTCCGCCGGCCGAGCCCCGGGCCGAGTCGTCGGCCCCCGCCGAGCCCGGCAGGGTGATCCCGACCATCACGGCCGTCCCGGCCACCGCGATGGCCGCACCCGCCACCACTTTTCCCAGATGGCGGTGCACTATCTTGCGCACATTTCCCCCTACTCCCCCTGTTTCTCTAGGAGCGACTTGAGTACCTCTGGTTCGGCACACCACGTATGCCTGGTCAGCGGGTAAGAGGGACGTAAGTCATAGGAGGTTCCATCACTTTCGGGGAGACTCGCTTCGGAGTCGCCCCCCGGGGCGCGGCACTACTGGGAGAGTCGTATCCATGCAGGTCTGGCCTGGTGAGGCATATCCACTCGGTGCCACGTACGACGGCGCCGGTACCAATTTCGCGGTCTTCTCGGAGGCCGCCGACCGGATCGAGCTGTGTCTGCTGCACGACGACGGCTCGGAGACGGCGGTGGAACTGCGCGAGAGCGACGCGTTCGTACGGCACGCGTACCTGCCCGGGATCATGCCCGGACAGCGGTACGGGTTCCGGGTGCACGGGCCGTACGCGCCCGAGCGCGGACAGCGCGTCAACTCCGCCAAACTGCTGCTTGATCCGTACGCGCGTGCGATAAGTGGCTCGATCACCTGGGGCGAGGAGGTGTACGGCTATCCCTTCGGGTCCCCCGACAAGCGCAACGACCTGGACTCGGCGCCGCACACCATGACGTCGGTCGTGGTCAACCCGTACTTCGACTGGGGGGACGACCGGCGCCCGCGCACCGAGTACCACCACACCGTGATCTACGAGGCCCACGTGAAGGGCCTCACGATGCAGCATCCGGCGCTGCCCGACGAACTGCGCGGCACGTACGCGGCACTCGCACACCCCGCGATCATCGAACACCTGACGGAACTGGGGGTGACGGCACTGGAGCTGATGCCGGTGCACCAGTTCGTGAACGACCACCGTCTGGTGGAGATGGGGCTCAACAACTACTGGGGCTACAACACCATCGGCTTCTTCGCCCCGCACAACACCTACGCCTCCTGGGGCGACCGCGGTCAGCAGGTCCTGGAGTTCAAGTCGGCGGTCCGGGCGCTGCACGAGGCCGGCATCGAGGTCATCCTGGACGTGGTCTACAACCACACGGCCGAGGGCAACCACCTGGGCCCGACGCTGTCCTTCAGAGGCCTCGACAACGCCTCGTACTACCGTCTGGCGGACGATCCCCGCTACTACATGGACACCACGGGGACCGGCAACTCCCTCCTGATGCGCTCCCCGCACGTGCTCCAGCTGATCATGGACTCGCTGCGCTACTGGGTCACCGAGATGCACGTCGACGGTTTCCGCTTCGACCTCGCGGCCACCCTGGCCCGGCAGTTCCACGAGGTGGACCGGCTGTCGTCCTTCTTCGACCTGGTGCAGCAGGACCCGGTGGTCTCCCAGGTGAAGCTGATCGCCGAGCCCTGGGACGTCGGCGAGGGCGGCTACCAGGTGGGCAACTTCCCGCCGCTGTGGACGGAGTGGAACGGCAAGTACCGCGACACCGTGCGCGACCTGTGGCGCGGCGAGCCCCGCACGCTCGCCGAGTTCGCCTCCCGGCTGACGGGTTCCTCGGACCTCTACCAGGACGACGGCCGCCGCCCGCTCGCCTCCATCAACTTCGTCACCTGCCACGACGGGTTCACCCTCAACGACCTCGTCTCCTACAACGACAAGCGCAACCAGGCCAACGGGGAGGACAACCGCGACGGCGAGGGCCACAACCGCTCGTGGAACTGCGGGGCCGAGGGCGAGACCGACGACGAGAGCGTGCTCGCCCTGCGGGCCCGCCAGAAGCGCAACTTCATCGCGACGCTGATGCTCTCCCAGGGTGTGCCGATGCTCAGTCACGGCGACGAGTTCGCCCGCACCCAGGGCGGCAACAACAACGCGTACTGCCAGGACAGCGAGCTGGCCTGGGTGCCGTGGCCCGAGGACGGCGGCGAACTGCTCGACTTCACGCGCGCGATGGTGTGGCTGCGCCGCGACCATCCGGTCTTCCGGCGCCGCCGCTTCTTCCACGGCCGTCCCGTCCAGGGCACGCACGACGAACTCTCCGACATCGCGTGGTTCACCCCGGCGGGCACCGAGATGACCCAGCAGGACTGGGGGGCGACGCAGACGCACGCGCTGTCCGTCTTCCTCAACGGCAACGCGATCTCCGAGCCGGGCCCGCGCGGGGAGCACATCGCCGACGATTCCTTCCTGCTCATGTTCAACGCCTCGCCGAGACCACTGGAGTTCGTGGTGCCCGTCGACCACGGACGGCAGTGGCAGGTGGTGGTCGACACCGCCCTCCCGGAGGGGCCGGTGCCGGGCACCGGAGCCAAGGTCCAGGCCGGGGACCGGCTGACGCTGATCGACCGGAGCGTGACGGTGCTGCAACGCCCGGCCCAGGACCTCTGACCGATCACGCCGCACCGCCGGGGCGGCCGGGCGCGGCCCGGGGACCGACCGTGCCCGGGGACCGTCCGGCCGATCCCGGCCGGTCGGCCCCTTCGGGCGGTCGGCCCCGGGCGGTTCCGGCCGAGAGCGCCGAGAACGCCGAGGACCCCGCGCACGCGAAGGTGCGCGAGGGCACGCGAAGGCCCGCGAGGGCACGCGCACCGAGCTTCCCGTGTCCGGGAACCGGCGCCGCAGGAACCCGTATGCGGGCGTCGATGTCACGAAACCGGGCGAGAGGGGTACGTAGGTTCCCATGACACCTGAGCGTCCCGAACGGGAGATCCCGGACTCGATGGTTCCCGCCACGCCGACCGCCACGTACCGGCTCCAGCTGCAACCGGGGTTCCCCTTCGCGGCCGCCGAGGCCGCCGTGCCGTACCTCGCCTCGCTCGGGGTCTCCCATCTGCACCTGTCCCCCGTCCTGGAGGCCGTCCCGGGCTCGGCGCACGGCTACGACGTGGTCGACCACACGCGCGTACGGGAGGAGCTGGGCGGTGAGCGGGGACTGCGCTCGCTGGCCCGCGCGGCGCGCGCGCACGGGCTCGGTCTGGTCGTGGACATCGTGCCCAACCACATGGCCATGGCCCCGCGTCACAACCGCCCGCTGTGGGAGGTCCTGCGCGAGGGACCCGCGTCGCCGTACGCGCGCTGGTTCGACATCGACTGGGACGCGCAGGGCGGCCGGCTGCTGCTGCCGGTGCTCGGGGGCCGCCTCGGCACGGAGATCGACCGGTTCAAGGTGGACGGCGACGTGCTGCGCTACCACGACCACGAGTTTCCGCTGCGCGAGGGCACGCGGGAGCTGCCGATGCCCGAGCTCCTGGACGCGCAGTGGTACCGCCCGGCCTGGTGGCGACTGGCCCGCACCGAACTGAACTACCGCCGCTTCTTCAGCATTTCGGAACTCGTCGGGGTGCGTGTCGAGGACCCGGAGGTGTTCGCGGCGACCCACGGCAAGATCCTGGAGCTGCTGGCCGACGGCGTGGTCGAGGGACTGCGCGTCGACCACCCGGACGGCCTGGCGGACCCGGACGCGTATCTGCGCCGCCTGCACGAGGCGACCGGCGGACGCTGGACGGTCGTCGAGAAGATCCTCGCGGACGGTGAGCCGCTGCCCGCCGCCTGGCCCGTCGCGGGCACCACCGGCTACGACGCGCTGCGGCACGTCGACGGTCTCTTCACGGACCCGGCGGGCGCGGAGGAACTCCTGCTCCAGTACCGGCGGTTCGCGGCCCCCCGGGACGATCTGGGCGGCTCCTGGGAAGCGACGGTGCGCCGGGCGGCGTACCAGGTGATCACCCACGAGCTGGCCACCGAGTTCGACCGCCTCACACGGGTGGCGGAGCGCCTGTGCGCCCGCTCCTCCGACCCCGCGCTGCGCGATCACGCCCCCTGGGCCCTGGGCGCCGCGCTGCGCGAGCTGCTCGTGCGGGTCGGTGTGTACCGGCCGTATCCCTCCACGGACGCCGCCGCGGTCGTCACCGAGGAGGCCGCCGCCGAGGCCCGGGCGGTCTTCACCGTGCCGGAGGAGGCGCACGCCGTGGAGGTCGTACGGGACCTGGTGCTCGGGCGCGGCGGGGACGGGCCCGGGCACGCGGAGTTCCGGGCCCGGTTCGCCCAGACCTCGTCCGCGCTGCGGGCCAAGTCCATGGAGGACACGGCGTTCTACCGCTACGTGCCCCTGCTGTCGGCCAACGAGGTGGGCGGCGCCCCCGGCGCCCCGGCCGTGTCCCCGGAGGACTTCCACGCCTACTGCGCGCGCGTGCAGCGCGACTGGCCCGGCACCGGGACGGCCCTGTCCACCCACGACACCAAACGCAGCGCCGACGTACGCGCGGCGCTGTCCGTGCTCACCCAGTGCCCGCACCGGTGGGCCGACCTCCTCACCGAGGTGACGACGCCGGGAGCGGCGGGCGCGGCCGGTCCCCAGGTGGCCTGGGCCGCCTGGCAGACGGTGTTCGGGCTGGGCCCCGCCGACGCGGACCGTGTCCAGGGCGCGCTGCTCAAGCACGTCCGGGAGGCCGGCCTGCACACCGCCTGGACCGAGCAGGACCCCGCGTACGAGGCGGCGGTCGCGGCGTTCGTCGCGGCGGGTCCCTGCGGGGCGCCCGGAGAGCAGGTGGCCGACTTCAGGGCCGGCCTCGCGCCGCACGTCCGGGCGAACGTCCTGGGGGCCGCGCTGGTGCAGCTGACCATGCCCGGGGTGCCGGACGTGTACCAGGGCACCGAGGACGAGTACCTGGCGCTGGTGGACCCGGACAACCGGACGCCGTTCGCACCGCCGCGGCCTTCGGCACGGGGCACCGCGGAGGCCGCCCAGGAAGTCTCCGAGAGCGTCTCCGAGAAGGCCGCGCTCACCACGGCGGCGCTCCGGCTGCGCGGGCGGCGCCCCGACGTCTTCGGCGACACGGCGGCCTACGCGCCGCTGGCCGCGGAGGGTCCGGGTGCCGCGCACTGTGTCGCGTTCGTACGGTCCGGTGAGGTGGTCACGGCCGTCACCCGGCTGTCGTTGCGGCTGGCGGACGACGGCGGCTGGCGGGACACGCGTCTCACGCTGCCCGCGGGACGCTGGACGGACCTGCTCGCCCCGGGACGGGAGTTCACGGGCCACGCTCGCGTGGCGGAGCTCTTCGAGCGGGCGCCGGTGGCGCTGCTGGAGCGCGTCCGTGAGGACGGACCCGCGCACCGGGCGGCGAGCGGCTGACCGGGCCTCGGCGGCGGACCGGGGACCCGGGCCGGGCGAAGGTCCGTGAGCACGGCCGGAAGGGCGCGCCGTTCGGGGCGCGTCGGCGCGTCCGGGAGCGGCACTCGGCCGCCTCCACCGGATCTCGATGGCCGGTGGCGCACGGCGGGCGGCCCGCGTACACCCTTTCGGGTGACGCCTGGGTTTCACCGCCGGGCGCCGGCACGGGCGGGTGTCCCCGGACGCCCCGGCGGGACCTCGCGCTTTCGGCGGTCCGCGCCCCGCCGCCGACGGTGGACGCCACCCGGCGCCGCCGAGGCCACCCCGCCCGCCGCTTGACAGTTGACCCGCTCCGTGGAGTACTGCGGGAAGCGACGCAGGGCGGACGAGTCGGGGGTGAGTCTCCTGCAGGAGCTGCGCTACCCCAGTGTGACCGAAATCGTCGCGTCCGCACGCGCGTTGGCGGTTCACCGCCCCGGTCTGTGCACGCTCAGACAGATCGGTGTCTCCCGCGCGGGCAGACCGCTCCACCTGCTGTCCGTCGGTCACGCGCGGCGCGCGGTCCTCGTCGTCGCGGGCGCCCACGCCAACGAGCCGGCCGGTGGTTCGACGCTGCTGTCGCTGGCCGAACGTGTGCTGTACGACGTGGAGTTACGGACGGACACCGCGTGGCACTTCCTGCTCTGCGCGGACCCGGACGGGGCGAGCCTGCATGTGACGCCGGCGCCGCGCACCCTGCTCGACTACCACCGCGGATTCTTCCGTCCGGCCGGACCCGAGCAGCCCGAGTGGTCGCCGTCGGTCCTGCCGCCCGACCGGCTGCCTCCGGAGACCCGTGCCCTCACCCGGGTCATCGACGAAGTGCGGCCCTACCTCCAGGCGACCCTGCACGGCACCGATCTCGGCGGCAGCTGGGTGCAGTTGACCAAGGACATCCCGGGGCTGGCCGAACCGTTCGCCAAGTCCGCGGCGGAGCTGCACATCCCGGTGGAGACGGGCGCGTCGGACGCCGCGGGCTGGCCGGCCTCCGGGCCCGGGGTGCATGTGATGCCGGCCCCCGGCTCGGACGCGGCCTACCCGAGCATGCCCGACGACGCGCGGCACAGCACCTGGTACCACGCGCACCGGTACGGCGGTCTGACCGCCGTCGTCGAGGTCCCGATGTGGGCCAGCGACCTGGTCGACGACCCCGCGCCGCACCCGGCGCCGGCCGCGGCGATGCGGGGCCTGGCACGGCGGCTGCGACAGGACGCGCGTCAGGTGGAGGCGGTGCTGACGGAGGTCGTGCCACGGCTGCCCGGCCCCGACGGGCCCCTCCTGCGGGCCGCCAAGTGGGCGCTGGAGCTGGTGCCGGGGCTGGCCGACGACTGGGTCCGGACGCCGCCGGCGGACACCACTAGGGCGTACGTCGGCAGTGTGGACGCGTTCGGGCGCCGGCTGCCGCTGCGGGCGGCGGCGATGCTGCTGCGCGTCCTCCAGGAGGCCGACGACCGGTCCGCGCCGCGCCTGGAACGCCTCGTCGCCTCCTGGAGCGACGCCTTCGCCGAGCGCTTCAGCGCCCGCTGGGTCCCCCTGGAGCATCAGGTCGAGCACCAGTCCCGCACGGTGGTCGCGGCGGCCCTGCACGCACGCGACCACGCGGCCTGAGCTACTCCCCCAGGGCGAACACCGCGCCCGTGGCGGCGCCCATCACGCAGGAGTTCGCGAAGGTGTGCGTGTAGGTGACCGGGCGGCCGTTCCACTCGCCGCGCGCGGCGGCGGTGACCGGGGCGTAGATCATGGGGCACAGGGCTCCGGGCGTGGCCGGGATCCGGTCGATGTCCCCCTCGGCGGCGTCGAGTTCGGCGCAGGCCAGCTCCGCGTGGGGGTGGCCCTGGGGCGGATCGCAGAGCAGGAGCGCGCCGCGGGTGCCGGTGCCCGGGGTGACCTCCGCCGGGAAGGCAGCCTGTCGGGGCGCCCGAGGAGAGAACTCGGCAGGAGAGAACACCGGAGGAGAGGACACCAGAGGCGCACGCGAGGACGCGCCCGGGGGTGCTCCCAGGGGGCCTCGGTCGGGGTGCCGGACAGGGTCCCGGAGAGGTACTCGGACGGGTGAAAGGGCTTGGGGAGAGGCCTCGCCACGGGCGACCGTGAGGTGGAGCCAGTTGCCGGGGACGACCCGGTGGGACGTCGCAGGGGCCGGTTCGGAGACCTGTGCCTGCGCCTGGGCCTGTACCGGCGCCACGGCCGTCGTGAGCAGGGCAGCCGTCGCGGCCAGCACAGCTCCGCGCATCGCTTCGGTGGTTCTCGTCATTCCCGGTGCATCGGCAGCGCGGCCTGTGAACTCCACCCCGTCTCACCCGAAGGGGACCCCACCGATGCGTACCGTCCGGCGAGTTCGAACGCGGCGATCACCACGCGCGCCTGGTACTCGACCTGGCGTGCGACCGGGATCCAGCGTGCCCCGCAGCCTTCGCGGTAGTCGGCGCACCATGCGTCGATCAGCCGGTCCAGCTCCGGCAGCGCCCCGCGCGGGTCGCGCCCGGAACGGGTGACGAGCTGGTGCAGCAGCCCGGCCGTGCGCAGGGCGACCCGGCGCCCCGCGAGGCGCAGGGACGTCAGCCGGGCGGTGCCGAGCGACGGCAGGGGCCGGGAGCCGGAGTCCCGCAGGTCGGGGTCCCAGGAGTCCGCGAGGCCGGGGCCGACCAGTAAATAGTCGTCGACGGGCGCGAGGAGGCGGGCCGTGTCCGCAGCGGTGCCGAGACCGGGCCGCACGCGCGCGAGGATGCCCTCCAGGACGCGTGTGTCGTGGCGCAGCGTGTGGCTGACGGAGCGCAGCACCGCGTCGGCGTCGGCGGGCCGGGTGGCGTCCTCCACGGCCGCGACGCCCCACATGGGTGCTTCGACGACCGCCGTGACGGTGCCGTGGCGGTGCGGATGGAACCAGGTGGACTCCACCGCGGCCTCGGTGATCGCGGCGGCCAGGTCGCCGCGGTGGGGCGGCGGGATGCGGTAGACGGCGGGCCCGAGGGGCGGCCAGTAGAGCGTGTCGTACGGCCCGAGCTCGCGCGGGATGCCGAGCCGCGCGGCGGTGTGGGCGACACGCTGGGAGAGACCGGGCAGCTCGCGGGTCAGTTCGACGAAGGCGCCGCCGACGTCGACGCCGTGCAGGGAGCACTGGAAGAAGGGCCGCAGCTCGTCCTGGAGGTCGAGGAGGGCGCGGGTCTCGGGCAGGGTCACGCGGTCCGCGCCCTCGGGCAGCCACTCGGGCTGTTCGAGGAAGCCGGGACGGAAGAAGTGCCGGAAGTAGCGGCCGAGGGTGTACGGGCCGGACAGCCATGCCTCGTTGCGGCGGGAGCCGTCGGGGTCGAGACAGAGCAGCAGGTTCCAGGTGACGTCCGCGCCGTCGCGCAGCCGGGGGTCGGCGAGCGCCCGTTCCGCGAGGCGCAGGACCGTGGCGCCGCCGACCGGCTCGTTGGCGTGCGGTCCGGCGACGACGAGGGCCTGGCGGTGGCCGTGCCCGACGGACAGGAGCCAGAGGGGTGTGCCCGCCCGGGACGTGCCCACGCGGCGCAGCCGGGCGTCCTTCGGACGGCGGGCGACGAGCGCGGCGGCACGGGCGCCCAGCTCGTCGACGGTCGGGTAGCGGAGGAGTGGCGGCAGGGCGCACCTCCACACATGTGGTGCCGTCGCTTCACCTGATGTACACGGTGTACGCACAGTCAGTCACGACTGTGAAGGTACGTCAACACCGCGGAACGTAAGGGAAGGTGAGGAAATCGCTGAGTGAAACCCAGGCCAGAGCTCGGTCCCGCCGTTCCGAGGCGGGGCCCGGGCGGACGTACCGGTCCGGGCGGGGCCGGGGAACCGCGGAGATGTGGAGACGCGGGGACCCGGAGATCCAGGGATGCAGGACGCGGAGATACAGGACGCGGGGGCGGGGATCAGGAGGACGACAGCCGGAAGAACATCCGTCCGAAACCGATCTGGTCGCCGTCCTTGACGACGGCCGCGCCGATCACCCGCCGGCCGTTGACCGTCGTCCCGTTGGTCGACCCCAGGTCGCGCAGCACCCACAGGCCGCTCTGACGGCTCAGCTCGGCGTGGATCCGCGACACCGTCTCGTGGTTGAGCCGCAGTCCGCTGGCCGGGTCACGGCCGATCCGCAACGGGTAGCCGTTGCCCGGGTGGGGCAGCAGCAGCTTCGGAAGCCGCTCGGACTGCCAGGCCCTGCGCACCCGTACGGTGAAGCCGGAGACCGCCTCGACGGTGCCGAACACCAGCCTCGACCAGCGGCCCTCGGTGGCCAGGTCGGCGGTGAGCGCGGCGAGTTCGTCGGACCGGCGGGCGGAGAGCGCGAGCTCCATGCGGCGGATGAACGTGTCGTGCGAGAGACGTCCGAGAGCGACGCCGTCACGGAGGGCCTTCAGCGCCCGGTCGCGTTCCGCGTCGGACAACCGCGCGGGGTAGGTGTGGAACTCGAAAGACGACGTCACGCTGGTGATTGTCGGCCAGGAGCGGCGGGGTGTCCAGAAGACCCGGAAACGGCCGTCGCCACCGACACGTTCCCGCCGCACGTCCATCGCGTGGCGAACGCGCGGCAAATGGGTGGAGAGGAGCCCGAATCGATCTCGTGTGCCGCACCATGGACGGGCGACGTCACGGAGAGCGGACAAGGGGGAACCGTCAGTGCGGTTCGAGGTGTGGGCACCGCAGGCCGGCCGGGTGGCACTCCACTGCGAGGGCGCCACGAGCGCGCTGGAGCGCGATCCGGAGCGCGCCGGGTGGTGGACGGGAGACGCGGAGGCGCGGGACGGGACGCGCTACGGGTTCGCGGTGGACGACGGCCCCGTACTGCCCGATCCGCGCTCGCGGCGGCAGCCGGACGGCCCCGACGGGCTGAGCGCGGTGGTCGCCCAGGACCAGTACGTCTGGCGTGCCGAGTGGGCCGGGCGTCCGCTGCCGGGCGCGGTCCTGTACGAGCTGCACGTGGGCACGTACACCGCCGAGGGCACCCTGGACTCGGCCGCGAAAAGGCTCGGGCATCTCGCGGAACTGGGCGTCACGCACGTCGAGTTGATGCCGCTGTGCCCGTTCCCCGGGCGGCACGGCTGGGGCTACGAGGGTGTCTCGCTGTGGGCGGTGCACGAGCCGTACGGCGGCCCCGAGGCGCTGAAGCGCTTCGTCGACCGGGCGCACGGACTGGGCCTCGGCGTCGTCCTCGACGTGGTGCACAACCACCTCGGGCCGTCCGGGAACCATCTGCCCGCGTTCGGGCCGTACTTCACGGACACCCATCAGACGCCCTGGGGCTCGGCCGTGAATCTGGACGCGCCCGGTTCGGACGAGGTGCGGGCGTATCTCGTCGGCAGCGCGCTGGCGTGGCTGCGGGACTACCGGCTGGACGGGCTGCGGCTGGACGCGGTGCACGCGCTGCGGGACACCCGGGCGCTGCACTTCCTGGAGGAGCTGTCCACGGCCGTGGACAGCCTCGCGGACGAGCTGGGCCGGCCGCTCTTCCTGATCGCCGAGTCGGACCTGAACGACCCCCGGCTGATCACCTCCCGCGAGGAGGGCGGTCTCGGGCTGCACGCCCAGTGGAACGACGACTTCCACCACGCGCTGCACACCACTCTGACCGGTGAGGCACAGGGCTACTACGCGGACTTCGCGCAGCCCCCGTTCGCGGCTCTCGCGAAGACGCTGACGTCGGGCTTCTTCCACGACGGCACGTATTCGAGCTTCCGCGGGCGACGCCACGGCCGGCCGCTCGACCGCACCCGGGTCTCGGCGCACCGGCTGCTCGGCTACTCCCAGACCCACGACCAGATCGGCAACCGCGCCCAGGGGGACCGCCTTTCGGCGTCGCTCTCCCCCGGGCTGCTGGCCTGCGCGGCCGCGCTGACGCTCACCGGGCCCTTCACACCGATGCTGTTCATGGGCGAGGAGTGGGCCGCGGGGACACCCTGGCAGTTCTTCACCGACCACACCGATCCCGAACTGGCGGAGGCCGTACGACGCGGCAGACGCCGGGAGTTCGCGGCGCACGGCTGGGCCGAGGAGGACGTACCCGACCCGCAGGACCCGGCGACGCGGGAGCGTTCCTGTCTGGACTGGTCCGAGCCCGAGAAGGCGCTCCACGCGCGCGTGCTGGCCTGGTACCGCGATCTGATCGCCCTGCGCCGTCGTCACCCCGACCTCGCGGACCCCGACCTCGCGGCCGTCAGGATCGCCCACGACGAGGGGGCCCGCTGGCTCGCCCTGCGGCGCGGGGACGTCCGGGTGGCGGTGAACCTCGGCCAGGAGGCCGCCGAGATCCCGCTCGGCCTGAGCCGCGCGCGCGTGCTGGCCGCGTGGGAGCCGGTGCGGACGCCGGACGCGGACGGGGACGGGGACGGGGTGCTGAGCGTGCCCGGCGAGTCGTGCGTGGTGCTGACGCAGGCGTGAGCAGGCCGTGGACGCCGGCCCGCGCGGACGCCGGAGCGCGGACGGTGGCGTGCGGACGGTGGTGTGCGGACGGTGGTGTGCGGACGCCGGATTCGGGACGCCGAAGCACGGACGGTGGCGTGCGGACGGTGGCGTGCGCGTGATGTGACGTGCGGCGGGGTGCCTCCGACCGCACGGACCCGGCGTCGCTCGCTGCCCGGCGTCGCTCGCGGGTCTACGCCGCATACCGGACCGGCGCCGCACGCCGGCCCGGCGTCGCACACGGGTCCGGCGGACCGCGGGTGGCCGGCAGCCGGTGGCTCAGTCGTCGCCCGGCAGTTCGGTGACCCGTTCCAGGAGGATCGGCTCCCAGGCGCGGCGGAGTCGGCTCCGCAGCGGCGGCAGGGGGCTGTCGTCACCGCCCGCGAGCCGGTCCGCGAGCCGGATCACCGTGTCGCAGCGGGCCAGCCACAGGCCGCGCAGGCAGGGGCGGGCGCCGTACCCGGCGAGGGTGGCGGCGCGTACGGCGGCGGGGGCGCCGACGGAGACGGCGAGGCCGGCGATGTCCTCTGCGGGGTCGCCGAGGACCGCGCCGGTCCAGTCGAGGACGCCCCGCACCCGTCCGTCCGCGCTCATCACCAGGTGTTCGCCCCTGAGATCGTGGTGCACGAGGACGGCGGCACCGGTCTGGGCGGCGAGCTGGACGGCGGCGGCCCCGGTGAGCTGGGCGAGGCTGCCGGGGTCGAACTCGTCCTCGGGGGCCAGGTGCCCGGCGGCCCGCTCGGCGGCCGTCCGCAGCTCCTCCAGGGAGCGCGGCTCCGCACGGGGCACCCCGAGCGCCTCCGCCTGCCGTACGGGCACCTCGCGCAGCCCGGTGAGCAGACCGGCCAGGTCCGCCTCCCCGACGGCCGAGACGTCCTGCACCTCGCCGGAGCGCCCCGGCAGTCTGGTGTCCAGGGTGTAGGCCAGTCCGGCCGCCCAGTCCCCGTGCGCGACGCTCTTCGGCACGGCGACCCCGACCAGCGGGCGGACCAGGTCGCGCACCCTCAGCTCCCGGCGTCCGCGCATCGCGGCCTCGCGGTCCCGGGTGAGCCGCAGCACATACCGGTCGCCGACCCACCAGGCCGAGTGGCCGCCGCCCTCGGTCACGGGCCGCACCCCGGGCCCCGCGCCGGCCGGCCCGCTGTCGGCGCTCAGTGAACGGAGCAGCCGGCGGACGGTGTCCGCGGTCGGTGCCGGTGCCCGGGTCATGGTCGCGCCATGGTGCTCCTGGTGGCCGGTCAGTCGACGATCGCCATCTCGCGGGACGTGGTGTTGAGGCGACATCCGCCCTCCTCGGTCACCGTCACGATGTCCTCGATGCGCACCCCGAAGCGGCCGGGCAGATAGATGCCGGGCTCCACCGAGAAGCACATCCCGGGTACGAGGGGCTGTTCCTCGCCCTCGATCATGTAGGGCGGTTCGTGCGTGGTGACGCCGATACCGTGCCCGGTGCGGTGGATGAAACGGTCCGCGTACCCGGCCTCGGCGACCACCGCACGGGCCGCCCGGTCGACGTCCTGGCAGGCGGCCCCCGGCCTGACCGCCGCGACGCCCGCCTCCTGGGCCGCGCGCACCACTTCGTGGACCTCGCGCTCCTCGGCGTCCGGCTCGCCGACGTGGACCGTGCGGGAGGTGTCGGAGCCGTAGCCGTGCTTGAGGCCGCCGAAGTCGAGGACGACCATGTCGCCGTGGCCGATGACCCGGCCGCTCGCCTCGTGGTGCGGGTTGGCACCGTTGGGCCCCGAGGCGACGATCGTGAAGTCGACCTGCGAGTGCCCGAACTGCCGGAGCAGATCGGCGATGTCGGCGGCGACGTCGGTCTCCCGGCGTCCCCCGAAGGGAACCTTCCGGATCTCCTCGTAGGTGGCGTCGGCGGCCTCGCCCGCGGCCGCGAGCCGCTCCAGCTCCGCCGCGTCCTTGACGGCGCGCAGCATCGGGAGGGCTTCGGTGAGGGCGACGTAGCGCGAGTCCGGCAGCCGCTTCTGGAGGCCGAGCAGGTGCAGTGCCCAGCCGTTGTCGCTGACGCCGAAGCGGCCGTCGGCGTCGACGAGGGACGCGGTGGCCTCGTACGGGTCCTTGCCGTCGGTCCAGTCGCGGAGGGCCAGCGTGGGTGCCGCCGCCGCCGCGTCCGGGGCCTCCAGGGTGGGCACCACCAGCACGGGGTCCTGTCCGGCCCGCAGCACCAGCAGGGTGAGCCGCTCGGTCTCCACCGGCCGGTAGCCGGTCAGCCACACCAGGTCGGGCCCGGGGGCGACCAGCAGACCGTCGAGTCCGGCCGCCGTGGCGGCCTCGGCCGCGCGCCGCATACGGGCCTCGTAGTCACCGGCGGTGAAGGGCGTGGGCGTGCCGGTCATCCATGCCTCCGCATGTCCGAATCTCCGAGGTCCCCCAGGGGCTACGGGCACCATCCCGCCCTGTCGCCGTGGTCCCCGCGAGCCGCTCGCGACGGCCACGGAGCCGTCCGGGGTCTCATGGACGATGGTATGCCTCCGCGACCCGGGACCCGATGGTTCGCGACCGTGCCCGCAGGGCCGGGCCGCGCCCCGGGACGAGCCGGGCACGGCCGGTCCGGGTCAGGTCACGATGCCCGGGACGGCCGTCAGCTGCCGGTGGCCGCCGCCGGTGTGGCGCACACCGAGTGTGACGGAGCTCCCCGGGTCCGCCGCGGCGACGGCCCGCGCCAGGTCGGCCGCCGAGCCGAGGCGGGTCCCGCCGAAGGTGTCGAGCACGTCCCCGCGGACCAGACCGGCGGTGAAGCCCGGGCCCGGCGTGTGGACACCCGTGATCAGCGCGCCGGCGCCCTCGGGCGCGTCGACGGCCTCGACCCCGAGCGTCGCCGTCGTGACCGCCTCGACGCCTCCCCGCGTGGACCCCGACCCGGCCCCGGACCCGGGCGCCGCGCTCGAACCACCCGACGTGTGTCCCGGGCTCCGCCCCTGCCCCTGCCCGGCCTTCTGTCCCTGTCCCTGTCCCTGTCCCTGTCCCGGACCTTGCGCGGTCTTGGCGTCGGCCGCCTGCTTCTGCAGGTCCGCCAGCTTGCTCATGCCGATCACCGTGGCCCCCACGGTGCCGAGCCCGACGCCCGACAGGACCAGGACGGTCCCGACGAAGAGACCGAAGAGCAGGGACATCAGCCTCCTGCCTCGGCGCCGCACCGCGTGCGGGCGCCGGACGGCGGGCGTCGGACGGCTGTCGCCGCCCGGCTCCTGACCGGGCATCGGTTTGGGACGCAACGCGGTCTGTTCCATGGATCGCCTCCGGCAGCTGCTCTACGGACCGCCCCCGGCTGTTGCTCTACCCCGCGCCCCGGCGCACGACGATTCACGAACGAGTGAGACTGACACCCTTGTGCGAACCGGCCGCGGGAGCCACCGCCCGGGCGGCACCCGGCCGCATCCCGAAGTCCCGTTGTCGGTGGCGGCTGTTACGTTCGGTGACATGACCGATCGTGCTCTGCGTCTGCTGCGGGAGAACCCGCACCTGGCCGAACTGGCCGCGTTCCCCTTCTCCTTCGACCTCGGCCGGGCGGTCCACGGCGAGGAGGTACGGCTCGCCTCCGGCGGTCCGCTGGAGCCGATAGCGGGCGACGACACGGGGGGCACGTACTTCGTGTGCGGGGACGGCTCCGTGCTGTACGCGAGCTCCGAGGGCTCGGCCGGAGTCATCGGCGACAGCGTGGACGAGGCCCTGGAGGTCCTGGTCGGGCTGCCCGGCTGGCACGACCACCTGCGGCTCGCGCCGTCCGACGGGGAGGAGGAAATCCTCGCGGCGGTCGCCCGGACGGAGGAGGAGATCCGGGAGTCCTACGGGATCGACGCCGAGCGGAGCGAGCTGCGGGCCGGGCTCGGCCTGCCCGAGCGCTCTCCCGTGGAGCTCGTCGGGCTGCTGCACGCCGCCCTGCTGCGGACCGAGCCCGACTTCCTGCTGCTGGGCGCCGAGGAGGGCGGCGCCCACGACCTGCTGGACCCGCACCCCCGTCCGCCGCTGTGGGAGACGGTCCTCGCGCGGGGCCGCGCCGACCTGGCGCTGCTGCGGGCGGGCACCGCGTGGGACGGGGTGGCCGGGGACGGGACGCGGCGCGCGCTCGCGCTGCGGGCCGCCCAGTTCGACCGGCGCGAGAGCGACCTGCCGCTGCTGCGGCACCTGCTGCGCCACGAGGCCGAGGCGTCCATGACCGACGAACTGCGCCTCGCCGCCGTCCTGGTGGGGCTGCACGGTCTCGCCGATGACCTGCCGCTGCTGCTGGAGGTGCGGGAGACGGACTTCGACACCTGGTGCGGACTGGGCGGCGTGCCCGAGCCCGGCGCGGAACCGGCCGAACTGCTGAGGTGGGCGCGCGATCTCGACGACGCGTTCTTCGGCACCGATCCGGCGGACGAGCCGCTGTTCACCTGGACCGGCCTCGCCCGCGAGCAGGGCCTGGTCGAACTCGCCCGCGTGGCGCTGATCCGGGCGCTGGACGATCTCGACCTGCGTGTGTACGCCGCCGAGCGCGCGGGCGGGGCCCCGGACCGCCGGCTCGCGGACCCACTGGGTTCCTCGCCCGCGAGTTCGAGCGGTTGGGCGACGGCTTCCAGGCCCTGCGCGCCCGGCGTCTGCACGTGCCGCTCCGGGCCGAGGCCCACGACCGTGTCTCGGCCCTCCTCGGACTCGCCCGGCTGGAGCGGGAGGAGGGCCAGTTCGGGCAGGCGGCCCGCACATTGGCGTCGCTGCGTGACACCCTGGCGAACCCCGGCGACGACACGACGGCACGGTGGCGGGACACCAACCTGGGCGTGTACGTCGTCCGGGAGCACGACGCGCTCGCCCGGGCCGCCACCGTCGACGCGACGCTCACGGAGGAGGTCCGAGGCGTCACCGCGGCCGCCGATGAGCTGCTCACGAGCCTCTCCGCGGCGGCCAGGGCGGCCGCCGAGCGGAGCCGTGCCGAGGAGATGGCCGGTGTCAGCTCGGCTGCGGCACCGCCGGGGCGGACGGTGACGTCCGGTCCGTCATCCGATCCGTCGCAGCCGTCGGACTCACCGGACCCTTCGCCTCCGGCGGACGCGGTGAGTCCGTAGCGTCCCCGGGGTCCGGCGACAGGGTGAACTCGGCGGCCGCTCCCGTTCCCCTCGGAAGCCTGAACCCCCCTGTGCCGCCGGCCACCACCCCGGCGGGCGGTCGGAACGCGGGCACGGCCCCGGCCGCCGGTGCCGGCACCGTGGGAAGGACGGGGACGAGCGCGGGGAAGCCGGCGGGAGCGGCGGGGACCGGTGCGGGGCCGGCTCCCGGACCGCCGAAAGGCACCCCGGGTACCAGGTCCGGTACGAAGCCGTGGGCACGGCGGGCGAGGTCCTCGGCGCCGTAACGGCGGCAGTCCTGGTGCCACTTGAGGATTCCGGCCAACCAGTTCCGCAGTTCCCCGACATACCCCTCCATGATCTCGCGCACCTCCCCCGAGAGCTTGAAGTCCTCGTACAGGACGGGCAGTTCATGGGCGGCGACATGCTGGAACTGCTGCATGCGCTGGGTCATCAGGTCATGGACGACACCGAGTGCGGTCGGGTAGTCGCAGCCGAAGAAGTTCTGGACGACGAGGATGCCGTTGTGGATCTCACCCTCGTACTCGATCTCCTTCTGGTACGAGAAGACGTCGTTCAGGAGCATCGCGTAGTCCATCGCCGCGTTCTCCAACGACCGGACGGGACCGCTGCGGTAGACCTCGGGCGGGACCTTCCGGCCGTGGCTCAGCCGGCACAGGCTCATGGTGAGCTCCGAGCCGAAGGTGGCCCGGCGCATCTCCAGGTAGTCGACCGGATCGGGGATGCGGTGCTGGATCTGGTTGGACAGCTCCCACACCCAGCTCTCCGTCATCGCGTCGACCGCGGACCGGAACTGCCGCCGCTCGTCGGTGTCCATCCCCGCGGCGGTGCGCCGCCAGAGGTCGATGAGGCCGCGCTCCATGCCGTTGGCGGGGACGGGGACCTCCTCGCCGTCGACGGGCATGCAGGCCGACAGACGCGCGGTGACCACTTTGGCGGTGGCCAGGTCGCGGCGGTTGCCGAAGACGAGCGGGTAGTAGTCGTCCCCGTACGTGCCCCAGGCCAGCCACTGCGAGCTGATGTCGAGGGCGTCCGCGGCGGCGTCCGGATGGATGCCGGCCGCGCACAGCGGGAGGTCGTACGCGTCCAGCTTGTCCTCGTCCCAGACACCCTCCTGGAGCATGCCCATGGCGTGCATCCAGTCGGTGAGGCGGCGCCGGGCACCGTCGAGGTGGGTGCTGAGCGTCACCTCGAACGGCATCAGGAAGTCGGGCAGCAGCGACGGGCCGACCTTCTGGAACGGGACATGGGTGTACGCGCGCAGTCGCTCCGCCCCGGCGGCGGAGAGCAGGGCGCCGACGTCCACCGCGGAGGTGCCGAGGCTCCCGGCTCCCCACGGCCGGTTCTCGTCCAGGGCGCCCGCGTTCATGTACCGGCTGGAGCGCATGTGCCACTCGTGGCCGCCCGACTGCCAGTCCTGGAGACCCTGGGTGTACGCGGCGACCGCCGCGACCTGGTCCGGGGTGAGCCCGTTCTCCACGGCGAGCGCGGGGACCTCGGTCAGGGCCGTGTGCTCGAACTGGTGCAGACGCGAGGTGAGGATGTCGTTGACGGTCTCGGCGGCCTGCTGGGTGGTGCAGCCGAAGAAGGTCTCCAGGACGAGGACGCCGTTGCTGAGTTCGCCCTCCTCCTCCACCTCCCGCTGGTAGGAGAACAGGTCGTTGCGCAGGTGCACGCCGTCCGAGAACGTCTCCATCAGGACCCGCAGCGGCCTCGACCCGGCGACGGGGGCGGGCACTTCGGCGGTCGCGTACTCGACGAGCCCGGCCGACCAGGGGGCGCCGCCCACCTTGCGGCGCATCTCGATGTACTCGACGGGGTTGGCGACCCGCCCCTCGTTGATGTTGGACAGCTCCCACATCGACTCGTTCAGCAGGTGCTCGGTGGAGACCGCGAAGCGCTCGCGCCACCCGAGGGACATCGAGGGCACCGTGCGCGCCCACAGGTCGGCCAGGCCCGCCTCGACCGGGTTCCGCGGTTCCGGCACGGGGGTCGAGAGGTCCAGCGGCATGAAGAGGGGCAGCCGGTCCAGGTAGGCCTTGCCGCCCCCGCGGTCCTGGGTGCGCTTGAAGGTCTCCAGGAAGTGGTCGTCGAAGAAGAAGACCCACACGTACCAGTCGGTGATGAGCGACAGGGCCGGGCCGTCGCAGTCGGGGTGGGTGTACGCGCACAGCAGGCCGTAGTCGTGGGCGTCGAGGTCGGACTGTTCCCAGATGCCGGAGCCCTCCAGCATGCCCATGCCCCGGGCCCATTCGACCGTGTGGGCACGCGCCTCGTCGAGATGCGGGTTCAGCCGCGCGGGGTACGGCATGTAGAAGTGCGGGAGTTCGAACGGCTGCGTCATGGCCGGGCCCTACCCATGGCCCTCCGGGCACATCCACCCACCAGGACATGATCACACCATCGCGTGAATCCCTACGAAATGCCGCCTCCCGGCGGCCCCGGTCGGAACGGCGGATCCAGCGGGGGCGGGCGTTCGTGGGTGGTCTTGCCGGACGGGGCGGCCGGCGTCACCGTGGGCGCATGACCTCCTTCGTGCTTCCTCATGAAGTGCACGGCGACGGCGCCCACAAGGTGATCGCCGTGCACGGCTGGTTCGCCGACCGGTCCGCGTACGCGGCGGTGCTGCCCGACCTCGACCGCGCCACGTTCCAGTACGCGCTGGTCGACCTGCGCGGCTACGGGGAGGCGAGGGACGTCGGGGGCGCGTACACGACCTCCGAGGCGGCCGCCGATGTCGTCGCGCTGGCCGACCGGTTGGGGTGGGCGCGGTTCTCGGTGATCGGCCACTCGATGGGGGGCGCCGTCGCGCAGCGCGTGCTGACGCTCGTCCCGGACCGGCTGCGCCGGCTGGTCGGAGTCTCGCCGGTGCCCGCGTCGGGGCTGCCGCTGCCGCAGGACCAGTGGGAGCTGTTCGCGAACGCGGCGCACCGGCCGGAGAACCGGCGGACCATCATGGACGTCACGACCGGCGGCCGGCTCCCCGCGGCCTGGCTGGACCGGATGGTGGCGCGGTCGCTGGCGCTCAGCGACGCGAAGGCGTTCCGTGCCTATCTGGACTCATGGGCCGGCGCGGATTTCCACACCGAGGTCGAGGGCGCACGGGTACCGGCGCTGGCCGTGACGGGCGCGCTGGACCCCGCCCTGTCGGCGGCCCTGATGCGGGAGACCTGGATGCGCTGGTACCCGGGCGCCGAACTCCACGAACTGGCGGGGACCGGGCACTACGCGATGGACGAGAGTCCGCTCGACCTGATCGGCGTGGTGGAGGCGTTCCTGCGCGCGGAGGAAGCGGACGCCGACAGGGCCGGGAGCGGGGCGTGACCCTTCGGGAGGCCGCACCGCCCGTCCCCGACGTCTTCGACCCCCGGCGGTACGCCGACGGGGTCCCGCACAGCGCCTACCGCACGCTGCGCGACCATCACCCCGTGGCCTGGCAGGACGAACCCGAGGTGCTCGGCTGGCCCGCCGGTACCGGGTTCTGGGCGGTGACCCGGCACGCGGACGTCGTCCGGGTGCTCAAGGACCCGGCGACGTACTCCTCGTGTCTCGGAGCGACCCAGATCCGGGATCCCGACCCGGACGACCTGCCGTTCATCCGGCGGATGATGCTCAATCAGGATCCCCCGGACCACGGCCGGCTGAGGCGTCTGGTCAGCCGCGCCTTCACACCCCGCCGGATCGAGCTCTTCACGTCGGTCGTCCGCGCCCGGGCCCGCGCCCTGCTCGAGGGCGCCGTCCGCGAGGCGCGCGCGGGTGACGGACGCTGCGATCTCGTCGCCGCCGTCACCGACGACTACGCCCTGCTCAACCTCGCGGACCTGCTCGGCGTTCCGGAGAGCGACCGCGGCCTGCTGCTCCACTGGACGCGCCGCGTGATCGGCTACCAGGACCCCGACGAGGCGGGCGAGCCCGTCCTCGACGCGCAGGGCAGGCCCGTGGATCCGCGCTCCCCGGCCCTGCTGGGGGACATGTTCGCCTACGCGCACCGGCTGGCCCTCCACAAAAGGAACCGTCCCGGCGACGACGTGCTGACCACGCTGGCCACCGATCCCGAACTCGCCCCCGAGGAACTGGAGATGTTCTTCTTCCTGCTCACGGTCGCCGGCAACGACACCGTGCGCAGCGCGGCGCCGGGTGGTCTTCTGACGCTCGCCCGGCATCCGGACGCGTACGCCGCCCTGCGCGCCGGGAAGGTCGGACTCGACACGGCCGTGGACGAGTTGCTGCGTCTGCACCCGCCCGTCCTCACCTTCCGCCGTACGGCCGCCGTCGACACCCGACTGGCGGGGCAGCGCATCCGCGAGGGCGACAAGGTGGTCGTCTTCCACGCCTCGGCCAACCACGACGAACGTGTCTTCACCGACCCGCACCGGGTCGACCTGGCCCGCTCCCCCAACCCCCACGTCTCCTTCGGCGACGGGCCGCACGTCTGTCTGGGCGCGCACTTCGCGCGGCTGCAACTCCGGGTGCTCTACGAGGAGTCGCTGCGCGCCCTGCCGTCCCTGTCCACGGCCGGAACCCCGCGGCGCCTGGTCTCGAACTTCATCAACGGCCTCAAGTCACTTCCCGTGCGGGTGGGATGAGGACGAGGTGGAGCCCCGGGGGTCTCAGCGCCGCACCTGGATCAGCGCATGGGTGCCGCCGGTGCGCCAGCGCTGCTCCTGGGCCGCGACGAGCGCGGTCTCGGTGCGGGGGTCGAGGCCGACGACCACGTCGGACTTGAGCGTGCGCAGGGCGGCCACCGGGCCCGGGAAGTAGGCGGTCGTCGTGGCGAACGGGGTGGTGGCCGGGTAGTGCCGGTCACCGACGAGGCGACGGTAGTTCAGGTCGCCCTTCATGACGGTGACGTCCGCCTCGGCGAAGTCCCGGCGCAGGTCGTCCGGCATGTCGGCGTAGGGGAGCGGCGCGCAGGAGAAGGGGTGGGCGCGGACCGCGAGGCGGCCGTCGGTCATCGCCGACCACAGACGGTGGCCCGCCGCTCCGGCCGCCCCGGACGCGGCGGTGAGGCGGCGCAGGGCGTCGATCACGTCGGCGGTCGTGGCGTCCGAGACGTAGTACGGGTACGGCTTCACGTGCAGGACGGCCCGCTCGACGCGACGGCCGCGCAGGAGGTGGTCGATGAGCAGCAGATCGGGGACGAGTTCCCGGCCTGAGTTGTCCGCGACCACGCAGAGGGTGCCGCCGGCGAACAGGGAGCGCAGCGACTCGCTGTCGTTCACGACCAGTTGGGAGTCGGGGGCCGCGTCGTCGTCCGTGGCCGCGAGACGGAACCCGAGGTCCGCGCGGTTGCCCCACAACGAGCCGAGCAGCAGCGCCTCCTCCTGTTCCGCCGCGGGCCGGCCGGCGAGCCCGTCGAGTGCGGCGAGTTCCCCGTCCGCCCCGGGGGTGTCGAGCTCGGCGAGCTTGAACGGCCGGAAGGGGTCGACGCCCTGCCAGGGACCGGGTTCGAAGTAGCCGACGGCATCCAGGAGTTGGCGGTAGAAGTAGCTCTCGGACCAGAGGAAGGGCACCTCGTACCAGGACCGGCCGAAGTACTCCCGGCCGCCCCAGACCTCCCACTGCCCGTGGTCCCGCGCCCGCGCGCCGAGCGGTTCCATGACGCCCTCGGCGGAGTTCTTCAGCAGGGCGTCGAGCGCGCGCTGCCGCTCGGGGCCGTACGGGAAGGCGTCCCGCACCTTCCGGATGAGCGCCGGGTGCCGTTCGGCCAGCACGCTCCGGGGGAACGAGCCCGGTACGTCGCCGAGAATCACGGGGGCGTCGGCGAGAGCGGCGGGTTCGGCGGAACGGGAGGAATCGGCGGGCTCAGGCATGCGGCTCACCGTACCGGCTGGGTCCGCGGTACCGGCCGAGCCGTCGGCGGGCCGCGGCAACGCGTCGCCGCTCCCCTGCCAGGCGGCGGCCCCACCCGCGGGTGTCCCCTCCCCGACCGGCAGCACACCCCCCGCAGCCCGGACCGGGACCCCGACCCGGGCACCTGACGAACCACCCCGCACCCCGGATCCGGACACCCGGCCGCCCGCCCCGTACGGCGGGTCTGAACACACGGCCGCGCGCCGCCGTACTTCACCGTGCAGTGCAGCTCCGCGGCCATCGCGCGAGGCAGCCCTGTGGCCGTCGCCGCGAGAGGCGGCACGGCCGCACCCGCATCCCCAGCCGTCGAGGAGACCCACCGGATGACCGCACACCGCACCGCCGTCGCGGCCGCTGTCGCCGCGGCGGCCCCGCTGTCCCTGCTGACGTGGGCCGCGGGACCCGCCCAGGCGCACGGGGCGCCGACGGATCCGGTCAGCCGGGTGGTGGCCTGCTCCCCCGAGGGCGGCGCCGACAACCGCACCGCGGCCTGCCGGGCGGCGATCACCGCGAACGGCGCGCCCTTCACCGCGTGGGACAACCTCCGGGTCGCCGGCGTCAACGGCAGGGACCGGCAGCTGATCCCCGACGGGAAGCTGTGCAGCGGAAACCTGCCCGCCTACAAGGGGCTCGACCTCGCCCGCGCCGACTGGCCCTCGACCCGGATGACACCGGGCGCGGCCTTCACCCTCTCCTACAGTTCGACGATTCCGCACACGGGGACCTTCAAGCTGTATCTGAGCAAGCCGGGTTACGACCCGTCCAAGCCGCTGACCTGGTCCGACCTGCCGACGAAGCCGTTCGCCACGGCCACCGACCCGGCGCTGGTGAACGGCGCGTACCGGATCAGGGCCACCCTGCCGTCCGACCGCACCGGCCGTCAGATGCTGTACACGATCTGGCAGAACACGAGCACGACGGACACCTACTACTCGTGCTCGGACGTGGTCTTCCCCGCCGCCGCCCGTGGCGCGGGCGGCAAGACGGCGCCGACCACGGCACCGGCGCCGCGGACGACCGCACCCGGCCGTGCGACCGGGAAGACCGCGGAGCCGACGAAGTCCGCGGCCGCACAGTCCCCGACGCCCTCGCGGTCGGCCGTGCCGTCAGCGGCGCAGGTGTCCGCGCCCGACCACCTCACTCCGGCCGCCGACACCTCGTCCGGGGGCAGCGGTTCGCTCCCCCTCGTCGCGGGGGCGGGGGGAGCGGCGGCCCTCCTGCTCACCGCGGGCGTCGCGATCACGCTGCGACGCCGGCGGTGACCGGGGCCCGGTGGCCGGTCAGTTGACGGTGACCACCGGGCTGCCCGGCTGGGTGGTGTCGGTGACGGGCGCGTACTTGGCGGTGAAGTAGCCGTTGCCGAAGCACAGGGACGAGCCCGAGGCCTTCGCGAACTGCTGGTTGGTGAAGGTGATGCTGTTGTCGGTGTTGCTCGCCGTGCCGGTCAGGCTGGGGGCCTGGTAGACGCAGGTGATGCTGCCGAGGAGGGTGCGCAGCACGACGGTGGTCTGGATGGTCGAGCCGGCGGCCGGGGTGACGGTGACCGTGCCGTCGGAGGCGACCGTGGTGGTGTACGGGAGGTTGTTGACCGTGACACCGGTGACACCGAGCACGCCGATGACGTTGCTGGTGCAGCTGCCGAAGGTGTGGGCGGTGAGCGACTCGGTGGCGGTGCCGGGAGCCGTCGGGTTGTCGGTGGCCGTGGCCGTGAACGCCGACGCGGCGCAGGAGACACCGCTCGTGCCGGTGCTGCTGGAGTAGAGGGTGGCCTTGGTGCCGCTCGCCAGCGAGGCGGTGAGCACATCGCCGGTGCCGACGGCGGCGCCGCCCGCGGTGAGCACGGGGGTGTCGTCGGCGGAGGCGGGGGAGATCGCGGAGACCGAGAGGGCCGCGGCGACACCGACGAGGGCGAACAGGGATCGCGTACGCATGGGGGTGCCTCTTTCTGATCTGACGGGGGTGCGGGGCCTGGTTTCGGAGAGAGGTGCGGTCCCGGGCTCACCGGGGGGCATGGTCCTGGCCGTCCCGGTGGACGTGGAGCCGGCGGCCACTGCCGGCCCGTGACGTCTTCTCCGTACGCGACGGACCGGCAGCGGCGAGGGGCTACCGGGCACGGCCCCGAGGGGGAAGGCGGCCGTGTCGGTGCCGTGGGGGGGTGGGGGGTGGACGACGGTGACGAAGGTGCGCACGGGACGTTCGGAGGTGTCACGCACGCCCCGCCGCGGGGGGCGGGGGCCGGGAGGGTGACATGCGCCGTGCTGACGGACCCGGCGCCACGGATCCATCGGAAACAAGGCTGAGTTGTAGACCTGATGGATAGTCAACGTCAAGGCCCGGTACGGAAGTTGGAGGTCAGCGGGCCGGCCGTGGGAAGCCGTGCACACAGATGCCACACAATCGACATCCGCTTGCCACAACTCCCTTGACCCACGAATGTAACCCCCGGTAACTTCCAGGAAGGCTACTGCCGCGTAACGAGAAAGCCCTTGCGACCGCCGGGAGTTGCGAGGAGGCGTACGTGGCAGCCCTGTCCGCGCCAGGACACGTGCCGCTCAAGCCGCACCTGCGTTGACTATGTCCAGGGAGCAGAACATGGCCTCGTCCTCGGACGCCACGGCGTCCACCGGTCCCACCCCCGAGAACCCCGAAAGCGGTTCCGACCGACGCGGGCGGGTCCGTCTGCGCCGCGCCGCGGTGATGGCGGTGCCCGCCACCGTGATCGCCGCGGGACTGATGATCCTCACCGCCCAGGGCGCCCTGGGCGTGCAGTTCGCCATCTCCGGCATGCCGTTCGTCGTGACGGCCACGGAGCTGAACGGCACCGGCTTCGAGCAGTTCGGGAACCTCGACAACATGGCCGAGGACAGTCCGAACGCCGGCGACACCGGCGGCCAGGTCCTGGTCGTCACCTCCGCCATCAAGAACGCGACGCTCACCAAGCTCTGCCAGAGCGTCGACCTGGGCGGCACCAACCTGGTCATCACCGCGGGCGGCGGCTCGGACAAGGTGCAGGCGACCGACCTGACCACCGACTCGACCGAGCTGTCGGGCGACGCGTCCTTCGGGAACATCGAGATCGGCAACGACGCGAGCACGCTCGACAAGGCCGGCGTCCAGGGGAACAAGGGCGTCTTCAGCCAGCAGGCGGACACCGTCCACATCGGCAACCTGCGGCAGACCAACTACGCGACCACCGCCGCCGTGTTCAAGCTTCCGGGCCTCAAGCTCCGGTTCAGCGGCACGGGCTGCTGATGTCCCGGCTCCGGGATCCGAGGGCGGGCTTCCGGCAGTGGCGCGCGCGCCGCCCCTTCTGGGGCGGGCTGCTGCTCACCCTGGGCGGGGCGGAGATCCTCCTGACCGAGAAGGCGTCCCTCAAGGTCGTCATGCACATCGGCATGCAGGGCGTGGCGGGCTACCTGCTGCCGACGGTCATGCTCGTGTGCGGTCTGCTGATCCTCTTCAACCCGGCGCAGCGCCTGTTCTACTCGCTGCTCGGCATCCTCCTCTCGCTCGGCACCTGGCTCACCTCCAACCTCGGCGGCTTCTTCCTCGGCCTGCTCCTCGGAGCGGTCGGCAGCTGCATGGCCTTCGGCTGGCTTCCGGACCAGGAGCCGCGCCGGCGCCTGCTGCGCGGGCGCCGGCAGCGGCACACCACGGCGACGAAGGCGTAGGCCCGACGGCCCGGAAGGGCCCGGTGACCACGCCCGCCCCGGCCGGCCCCAGGACGGCGGACGGCCGGGGCGGGCGCCGGGCGACCGAGCCGCGGCCGAGGGGGGAGCCCGGCCCGACCGATGCCCGCTCCGGTCCCTGGGTTGATGCGACTGCCCGATCACCGCATCCTTGTACATATGGTGACATTGCCGGGCGATGCGGGGCGCGCGGCCGCGAGAGGCGACGCCATGGTGGTGGTCGATGCCCACGGCGTCGTCAGGGGCTGGAGCGAGGGCGCCCGCCTGTTGACCGGCTACGCCGCAGCGGAGATCGCCGGACGTCCGGTGTCGGCCCTGGTGGACGGGGACGCCGCCGCGGCCTGGCAGAGCCTGCGCACGAGCCGCGGCGCGATCGTCGCCGTACGGCACTGGGACGGCCGGCGGAGCGAACTGGACCTGCGGGTCTGCCCCCTCCAGGGCGAGCACGGGGAGCAGCGGGGATACGTCATCACCGCCGCGCCGGACGAACTCGGCCGGATGCTGGGGGAGCTGGCCTTCACCCAGTCCTCGATGCCGATGTCGGTCTTCGACACCGAACAGCGGTACCTGCGGATGAACGACACGGCATGCCGGATCCTGGGGGTCCGGGAGGCCGAGGTGCGCCGCCGCTTCTTTCCCGACACCGTGGAGAACGCGGAACTCAGCCGCGGCTTCCTGCACCATCTGCGCAAGGTGGTCGAGACCGGACGGCCGGTCCGCTACGAGAGCTGGACCCGTTCCCCCTCCGGGCCGCGCACGCACGCCTGGAACGTCGAGATGTGGCCGCTGCGGGAGCCGGGCGGCGAGCTGCTCGGGGTCGGGCTGGCCGCGTTCGACAGCACCGAGCAGTACGGGGCACGACAGCGGCTCGCCCTGCTGAACAGGGCCGCCACCTGCATCGGGACCAAGCTGGACGTGATCCACACCGCCCGGGAACTGGCCGAGCTGACGGTGCCCAAGCTGGCGGACTTCGCGAGCGTGGACCTGCTGGACTCGGTGCTCCGGGGCGAGGAACCGGCCGTGGGGCCGGTGGACGCCGCGGTGGAGCTGCGCCGCGTCGCCCACCACTCCCGCACCCCCGGGGTGCCGGAGGCCGCGATCGACCTGGGCGCGGCGGACGTCTATCCGCCCTTCTCCCCGCCGGCCCGGGCCCTGGCCAGCGGTCGTGCGGTGCTCGCCGGGAGTGGCGATCCGGGTGTCGACACCTGGCTCGCGCAGCACGGCTCCCGGTCCACCAAGCTGCACCAGGCGGCCCACCGCGCCTTCTCGCTGATGGCCGTACCGCTGGCGGCGCGGGGCACGACCCTGGGGGTGGCGGTCTTCGCCCGGCTGCTCACCGCCGAGAATCCCGACCCCTTCGACCACGACGACGCGACGCTGGCGCAGGAGCTGGCCGGCCGGGCGGCCGTCTGCGTGGACAACGCCCGCAGGTACACCAAGGAGCGCGCCACCGCGCTGGCCCTGCAGCGCAGTCTGCTGCCGGGGGCGATGGCGGGCCAGGCGGCGGTCGAGTTCGCCTCCCGTTATCTTCCGGCGCTGTCCCGGGCGGGTGTCGGCGGCGACTGGTTCGACGTGATCCCGTTGTCCGGGACCCGGGTGGCGCTGGTCGTCGGCGATGTCGTCGGGCACGGCATGCACGCCTCGGTGACGATGGGCCGGCTGCGCACGGCGGTGTGGACGCTGGCCGACGTCGATCTGCCCCCGGACGAGCTGCTCACCCACCTCGACGACCTGGTCGGGCATCTGACGGGCGACGACGACGCGGTGGGCGGCGAGATCGGCGCCACCTGCCTGTACGCGGTCTACGACCCGGTGTCGCGGCGCTGCACGGTCGCCTCCGCCGGGCACCCGCCGCCGGTCGCCCTGTTCCCCGACGGAACCGTCCGGGCCGTCGAGGTGAGCGCGGGACCGGTGCTCGGGGTCGGCGGCCTCCCGTTCGAGTCCACCGAGCTGGTCCTGCCGGAGGGAACCGTGCTCGCCCTCTTCACCGACGGTCTCGTCGAGGCCCGCGACCTGGACGTGGACACGGCCACCACCGCCCTGGGCGAGGCGCTGGCGACGCCCGCCGGGAATCTGGAGGACGTCTGCGACAACGTGCTCAAGGCCCTGCTGCCCCAGCGTCCCACCGACGACGTGGCCCTGCTGCTGGCCCGTACCCGCGCCCTGGACGCCGAGCAGGTGGCCCTGTGGGACCTGCCGGCCGATCCGGCGGTGGTCGCCGACGCCCGGAAGTACGCGACCGAGCGGCTGGCGCGCTGGGGACTCGACGAGATCGCCATGGTGACGGAACTGGTCGTCAGCGAACTGGTCACCAACGCCATCCGTTACGGCGGCACGCCGATCCAGCTCCGGCTCATCCGCGACCGCGCCCTGATCTGCGAGGTCTCCGACGCCAGCACCACCTCTCCCCATCTGCGCAGGGCCCGCACCTACGACGAGGGCGGTCGCGGTCTGCTCCTGGTCGCCCAGCTCACCGACCGCTGGGGGACCCGGACGACCTGTGCCGGGAAGACGATCTGGGCCGAGCAGGCGCTGCCGGTCCCCTGACCGGGGCGGAAGGGCTCGGGAGGGTTGCGGTGGTGGACCGCCGGGCCGTTCACGACGCGGCGGACCGTGTCCTCGTACGCCCCTCCGCGCGGAAAGACGTGTTCTGGATTCTCATCGCCCTGCCGACGGGTGACCGTCGGGACACCCGCGCCGATCAGCCGGAGCGGGGCCTCACAGGCATGTGCGGACGAGCCACTCGTTCTCGTCGTACGCGTCCCGCGCCGGATCCGGCGCCGTGGCCGGACGTTCCTCGACCGTGTCCTCCAGGCGTATCCGCTCCGGAAGCGCGCCGAACCGAGCCCGCCGGACCGCCGCCTCGGCCGTGCCCGGCCCCTGCTCGCCACTTGTCATCCCGGCCTCCCCGTCATGAGCGTTTCGGCCGATCCTCGCAGGCCGCCCGTCACCTGTCAAGACGGTGACGAAGTGGGCTCCTGGGAGGCCTGGACTCGACCGTGCGCACTCCCCGCTCATGACCGCTCACTTGACGGCCGCGCGTCACACACGATTGGCTCCGGCCCAACGAAAGTCCGACAGTCGGCGCACAACAGCCCGATGACCGCGCCGACTTCTCTCACCCCCCGTCCGTCTGCCGGGCCGCACAGCGAGGTGCCGCACTCCGATGAACACGCCCCCCACACCTCACCACTCCCCCGGATCCACGCACGGCACCGTCCTCGTCGCCGCCGTCGCCGGCGCGCTGCTCCTGGCGGCGTGCTCCGGCGGACCGGAGACCGGCACGAGCACCGGAGCGGCGGGGAAGGCGGGCACGGGCCACATCAAGGTCGCCCTGATCACCCACGGCGCCGACGGAGACGCCTTCTGGGAAATGGTGCGCAGGGGCGCGCAGGCGGCGGCCGCGAAGGACGACATCGCCCTCACCTACGCCAGCGACTCCGACGCCGCGGGGCAGGCGAGCCTGGTGCGGGACGCGGTCCGTGACCGGGTCGACGGCATCGCGGTGACCCTGGCCAAGCCGGAGGCGATGAAGAGCGCCGTCACCGAGGCCAAGGCGGCGGGCATACCGGTGGTCGGCCTCAACTCCGGTATCGACGCCTGGCGGTCCGAAGGCCTGTTGGAGTACTTCGGCCAGGACGAGAGCGTCGCGGGCCGGGCGCTCGGCGACAAGCTGGACGAACTCAAGGCCAAGCACGCCCTGTGCGTCATCCACGAGCAGGGCAACGTCGCCCTGGAGGCGCGCTGCGCCGGTGTGAAGAAGGCGTTCGCCGGCGACACCGACCTGCTCTACGTGAACGGCACGGACATGAAGGCCGTCACCGCCTCCGTCACCGCCAGACTGCGGCAGGACCCGGGCATCGACGAAGTCGTCATGATGGGCGCGCAGTTCGCGCTCGGCGCGGTGAAGTCGGTGAAGCAGGCGGGCAGCAGAGCCGCGGTCGCCACCTTCGACCTCAACAGCAGCCTGGTGAAGGCCGTGCAGAGCGGGGACGTGCAGTTCGCGGTGGACCAACAGCCCTATCTTCAGGGCTATCTCGCCGTGGACTCGCTCTGGCTCTACAAATCCAACGGCAACTTCAGCGGCGGCGGAACCGCGCCCGTGCTCACCGGACCGGCCTTCGTCACCAAGGAGAACGTCGCCTCGGTGGCCAAGTTCGCCGCCGACGGCACCCGTTGAGCCGGCCCCGCCGCTCGTCCGCGGCGGTCCGGGCGTCACCACGGGCCCCCAGGTTTTCGGACACTCACGGTACGTGCGGGCACTTGTACGGATAGCATCCTGCGCACCCCCAGCCGTACCGGACACGCGGTCACCCGCCGCCCGTCCGCCGAACCGCTCCTCCCCCCTCGCTGATCGCACTAGGACGACGATGTCTCCACGGACAGGTGCCCGGCGCCGTCTCGGCTCCATACGTCTCTCCCTGATCCTGCTGGCGCTGGTCCCCAGCGTGACCCTCGCCGCGATGTGGGGGGTGACGACCACACAGATCTTCTCGGAGGGGCTGCGGCTGCGGTCGCAGACCGAACTGAGCCGGTCCACGGGCGCGATGGGCACCGACGCGACGCTCGCGTTGCAGCAGGAGCGCAGTCTGTCGGCGGCGTGGCTGGCCTCGCCGCACGGTTCGCGGACGGCGCTGGACCGGCAGCGCGCGAGGACGGACGAGGCCGTCGCGAAGCTGGTGCGCCGCTCGGACGACATCAAGAACGCGCCCGCCCGGATCGGGGAGCGGCTGTACTCGGTCCTGGCGTCGGTGGGAAGCCTGGAGTACTACCGGGGACAGGTGGACCACCCCACCGACATCACCGCCCAGCAGGTGCTGGACCAGTACACCGGGATCATCGACGGCCAGATGCACGCCTTCCAGGAGCTCTCCCAGGTCGACGACGGCGACCTCACCTCGCAGGCCGGCCCGCTGATCGCGCTGGGCAGCGGCGCGGAGCTGGTCGCCCAGGAGGACGCCGAACTCGCGCTGGCCTGGCCCTCGGGGAAGCTCGGTGAGAAGGCGTGGACACAGTTCGCGCAACTCGTCGACGTACGCCGCTGGGTCTTCCGGGGCCAGGTCCTCTCCTCCCTGGACGGCGCCGTGAAGGCCCGGGTCGAACGGATCCTGCAGAGCCAGGACTGGAAGACGCTGGAGGCCGTCGAGGACCAGGTGATCGCGGCCCGTACGGCACACGGCGCGGTGGCCCGGACGGTCGAGCTGCCGGACGCGGGCCGGCGCTGGAACGCCGCGCTCACCAGGATCTCCGGCCAGTACGCAGACCTGATCCGGCAGCAGACCTCGGGACTGCTGGACCGCAGTGCCGACAACGCGGACGGCCTGCTGGTCAAGGCGGCCGCGCTGAGCGCCGGCGGACTCGTCGCCCTGCTGCTGTGCGTCGTGATGTCGTGGCGCATCACGCGTTCCCTCTCCCGGCGGCTGCGCGGCCTGCGGCTGGCCACGCTCAGCCTGGCACAGGAGCGGCTGCCCGACGTGGTCTCCAGGCTGGACCGGGGCGAGAAGGTGGACGTGGACCTCGCCACCCCGCCGCTGGACTACGGCGGGGACGAACTCGGGCAGGTGGCACAGGCCTTCAACATCGCGCAGCGCACCGCGGTGCACACCGCGGTGGAACTCGCCGACACCAGACGCGGTTTCCAGAAGGTGATCCTGGGCATCGCCCGGCAGAGCCAGAACCTGGTCAACCTGCAGCTCAGCAAGCTCGACGCGCTGGAACGCGAGCACCAGGACCCGCGGATACTCAAGGGGCTGTACGAACTCGACTCCACGGCGAGCCAGTTGCGTCGTTACGAGGAGAACCTCGTCATCATCAGCGGAGAGCAGCCCCGGCGCAGCTGGACCGAACCGGTCGCGCTGATCGACATCCTGCGCAGTGCCGTCGGCGAGGTCGCCCAGTACCAGCGGGTGGAGGTGCACGCCGACGACGAGGTGTACCTCACCCCGCCCGCGGTCGCGGACGTCATCCACCTGCTGGCCGAGCTCATCGACAACGCCACCGCCTACTCCCCCGCGCCCAGTCCGGTGGGCGTGCGGGCCGCGATGGTGGCCAAGGGACTGGCCGTGGAGATCGAGGACCGCGGTCTGGGCCTGTCCGAGGAGGACTACGCGGCGTTCAACTCCCAGTTGGCGGTGGCTCCCCAGTTCGACGTGGTGGCGCTCGCCGACGACCTGCGGCTGGGCATGTTCGTGGTCGCCCGGCTCGCCACCCGGCACGGCATCGGCGTCACCCTGCGGTCCTCGCCGTACGGCGGGACCACCGCGATCGTGCTGATCCCGCACGAGATCGTGGTGTGCGAGACAGCGGGACCGTCCGCTCCGGACACGGACCCCGCGGCTCCGGCGGACGCCGGCGGACCCGAGCCGGCGGAGACCGCGACGAGCCCGGACGGCGCGTCCGTCGAGAGCCGGCCCTCGCACGAGCGCACGGGAGAGGCACGGCCCGCCGCCCGGGTCCGCACCGCCGACCCCACCGCCTCCCGGTCCGGCACCGCCACGACCGCGACCGCCGTCCGGCGGGATGGACTCACCCCGCTGCCCCGCCGGGTTCCCCAGACCAGCCTGGCCACCGAACTGCGCGAGGACGCCGGGCCGGCGGACACCGGCGCCCAGGACGCGGACGGCTCGACCGACTTCACCGCGGAACGGGCGGCCTCGTCACTCGCCGGCTTCCAGCGCGGCACGCTCCGAGCCCGTGACACCGACGCCGACGCCGACGCCGACGAGGCGGCGTACGGCCGTATCGCACGCGGCACACGCGGCGCACGCACCGCACAAGGAGGGCAGGAGAACACGTCCGAGGAGCCGGGTGACCGGGTGCCCGCCGTGGACCGCTCCCGGACCACGCCTGCGGAGCGCGCGTCGCCCCCGTCCGCGGGCCACTCGCCGGGCCCGCCCGCAGACCGCTCGTCGACTCCGCCCGCAGACCGCTCCTGAAGGACTGAGACATGACACGCCCCAGCCCCGCCACACACAGCCAGCTCGACCAGCTGCTCACCGGACTGGTGGAACGGGTGGCCGACGTGAACCACGCCGTCGTGCTGTCCGAGGACGGACTGGTCGTCAGCAAGTCCACGGCGTTCGTCCGCGACGACGCCGAGCGGCTGGCGGCGACCGCGTCCGGGCTGATGAGCCTGAGCAAGGGGGTCAGCATGGACTTCCGCGGCGGACCCGTCCGGCAGGCGCTCATCGAGATGCGCGACTGCTATCTGATCCTCACCGCCGCGGGACCCGGCGCCCATCTCGCCGTGCTCACCAACAAGGGCGCGGACGTCGGCGTGGTGGCGTACCAGATGAACATGCTGGTGAAGAAGATCGGCGAGCACCTCAGGGCAGCGCCGCGTGCGGGCATCTCCGCCGCCGACGACGGCGAGTGAGGTGAGCGAAGGCGACGCGGCCGGCCGTCTGGTACGGCCGTTCACGCTGACCGGAGGCCGAACCCGGCCCAGCCGCGCCGACTTCACCCTCATCACGTCGGTGACCGCCGTGGACCCGCCGCCCGAGGGGTCCGCCCGGTCGCAGCCCGAGCACCAGCGCATCGTGCGGCTGTGCGCGCGGCCGGTCGTGGTGGCGGAACTCGCCGCCCAGCTCGACCTCCCGGTGAGCGTCGTCGTCATCCTGCTCTGCGATCTGCTGGAGGCGGGCCGGATCACGGTCCAGGCGCCGCGTCTCGTCTCCCGCACCCCGGATCCGGACCTGTTGCAGAAAGTGAGGGACGGCCTTGGCCGGCTCTGACCCCGCCACGCGAGGGACTTCGGCACCCGAAGTACCCACAGCGACCGAAGGACCAGAGGTACCCGCGGCACCCGAAGCGCCCGAAGCGGTCAAGATCCTGATCGCCGGAGGGTTCGGGGTCGGCAAGACCACCATGGTGGGATCGGTCAGCGAGATCGTGCCCCTGCGTACCGAGGAACCCCTCACCTCGGCCGGTCTGGACGTCGACGACCTCGACGGCATCGAGGCGAAGCGGGCGACCACCGTGGCCCTGGACTTCGGCCGCATCACCCTCAGCCCCGAACTGGTCCTGTACCTCTTCGGTACCCCCGGCCAGCAGCGGTTCTGGTTCATGTGGAACGACCTCGCCATCGGTGCCCTCGGGGCCGTGGTCCTCGTCGACGTGCGCCGGCCCGAGTCGAGCTTCGCCGCCGTCGACTTCTTCGAGCGCCGCGGTATCCCGTTCGTCGTGGGCGTCAACGGCTTCCACGGACGGCATCCGTACACACCCGAGGAGATCCGGGACGCCCTGGCCCTGCCGGAGGGCACCCCCGTGCTCCTGTGCGACGCGCGCGAGCGGGGGTCGTGCCGGGACGTGCTGATCACCCTGATCGACGAGTTGATCGCCTCCTCCGCGCGGGACCGGCGGTAGCGGCGCGTCGCTCAGTACGCCGCGAACGTCACCTCGGCCGTGTCGACGGTCCCGCCGCGACGACCGGGCGCGAGCTCCCCGCGCCAGTAGAGGTTGGTGTGCGCGATCACCTGGTCCGGGGGCGGTGCGCCGTACGCCGTGAGGTCCTCCGTCGTGTGCGCGTCGCCGACCAGCGTCACGTCGTACCCTCGGACCAGTCCGCCGTGCAGGGTCGCGCGGATGCACGCGTCGGTCTGCGCGCCCGTGACCACGATCCGGCCCACACCGCGCTCGGCGAGCAGCTCCTCCAGCTCGGTGCTCTCGAACGAGTCGCCGTAGAGCTTGTGGACGAGCGGCTCCCCGTCCCGCCGGACCAGCTCCGGCACATACCGCCAGCTCTCGCCGCCCCGCACGAGGTGCTCGTCGGAGTGCTGCACCCAGACCACGGGCACGTCCTCCGCACGGGCCTTGTCGACCAGGGTGTTGATGTTCGCGATCACCTCGTCGCGCGCGTGTGTTCCCGCCATCACCCCGTTCTGGACGTCGATGACGAGCAGCGCGGTGTGCGGCCGATCGGGCAGGTTCGTCATGGGAACCTCCTGTCTCTCGTCGTGGATCTCCCGCTGCATCACAGTAGAGCCCGCCACTGACACCGGCCCGGCTGCCGTCGCCCCGGCACCGAGCGCCTCCGACTGTCCTGACTCCCCTTCGTCCAGGCGACGTTGGGCTACCGTTGCTGCACCACCGGACCTGGGGGGCAGTGGGGTTGGAAGCGCCGGGGAACCGCCGTGTGTGCGTGGCGTACGACGTGGAGGGATACAGCGGGCTCGGCCAGGAGGCGCAGTTCGACGTGCAGCGCCGGCTCCAGGCACTTCTCGACGGCGCCTGTGGCCGGGCGGGTCTGTCGCCGGGCGAGTACGAGGTGCAACCGCAGGGGGACGGCGGGCTCGCGCTGCTGCCGACCGGCGACAAGGTGGACGAACCGCTCCTGCTCGCCTCCTTCCTGCGGGCGGTGACGGCCGAGCTGGGCGGGGTGAACGGTCCACGGGACCCCGGAATCCGGATCAGACTGCGGATGGCCCTGCACGAAGGGGTGGTCTACCGCGCGGACCACGGCTATGTGGGGGACGCCGTCGTGGAGGCGTTCCGGATGTGCGACGCCGGACCGGTCAGGGACGCGCTGCGCCGCAACCCAGCCGCGGACCTGGTCCTCGTGGCGGCGGACCGGCTCTACCAGGACGTACTGCGCCACGGCCATCACGGTCTTCCCGGTGACTCCTTCGTACGGCACCTGCTCCGCGTGAAGCTCTTCGAGGCCCCCGGCTGGCTCTTCGTGCCCGGCGGCGACAGCGGCCCCGCCCCCGTGGACGAACGGATCCCGGACGCCCCCTCCGTGACGCCGGTCGCCGACACGCTCGACGGCGACCGGCCCTACGACCTGTGGTGAAGCCGCACGGAGACGGGACGGCCGGGGACGGGACGGCCGGGGACGGGACGGCCGGGGACGAGGTGTCGTACACGGTCCTGATCCGGCCCGAGCTGGACGGGACGGCGCTGCCGGAACTCCCCGGCACACTGATCCTGGGCGGGGTGTTCACGCTCGCGGCGGAGGGTGAGGCCCGTCCTGGGGCACCGTTCTGGATGGTGGCGGGAGCCGGTGACGGCGAGGTGCGGTACTCGCCGGGCGCTGTCGGTGTCCGGGTCGGCCCCGAGCACCGGGACGGTGTGCTGCCGCACTGGATGATGTGGCCGGACGCCGAGGCGTGGCCCGGGCCGGACCCCGTGCCGCACCTGCTGCTGCCCCGCGAGGCGGACGCGGGCACCGCCGAGTTCCGGCTGCACGGCGACTCGGTGACCGGGACCGTACGCCTGTGGGCGAACCCGAAGGCGGGGTGGCCGGGACCACGGCGGTACACGGCGACGGTCACCGGGAGCCGCACACCGCCGAGCCGTACACCGCCGGACGTCACGGCTCCGCCCCTCGCGCCGGCCGTCCCCGCCGTCCCTGTCGTCCCCGCCGTCCCCGACGCCACCCCGCAGGTCCTCACCGACGACCGCGCGGAGGCGCGTTCGCTGGCCCAGACGCTGGTCTTGGAGCGCCGGTACGCCGAGGCATGGCCCCTGCTGACCCGCACGGCCGCCTTGTACGCGGCGTCCGCGAGCCGGCCGGACGCGTGGTCGGGAGGGGTCGTGTCCGATCTGACGAGCCTGGTCTTCATGACCCCCTACCAGGCCCTGTGCGCCCTCGAACTCGGCGACTACCAAGGCCTGTTGGACTGCCTTCTCGCGGCCGTGGAGGTGCGCAGGACGCTGACGGCGACGGCGGCGGCGTCCGGGTACGGCCCGGAGTACGAGGAGGAGGTGCGCGCCGGTGCCCGGATCCTGCCCGGGTTCCTGGAGGCCTGGCGGTCCCGGCTGGCGGAGGACACCGCGCGGATCGACGCCGTCGACGCGAGCCGCCCGTTCTACGCGGCCCTCACCCTGTACCTCTTCGACCAGGGCGCTCACGAGGACGCCCTGGTCGCCTCCGAGGCCGGCCGCGCCCGTGCCTTCGCCGACCTGCTCGGCCCCTCCGGTGCACGGTGGCCGTCACGGGCCGGGGCGTCCGCCGCGCCGCGGCTGACCCGGGCGGCGCTGCGGTCGGTACTGGCCGGCCACGGCCGCACGGTCGTCGAGTACGCCGTGCACGGTGACGTCCTGCTGATCTGGGTCGCCCGGCCGGACGGCACCCTGCGCGCACTCGGACCGCTGCCCGCCGCGGGACTCGGGGCACTCGCCGCGCGCTGGCTCGCTCTCGCGCCGGGCGCGGTCGACGACGACTCGGTCCGCGAGCTGGACGAGGTGCTCCGCGGCCTCGGCGCGCTGCTGTGGGACCCCGTCCCCGGCTCCTGGCTGCCGTCGGCCCCCGACGAGACGGTGACGGTGGTGCCGCACGGGGACCTTCTGCGGGTGCCGTTCCCGGCGCTGCGGACGGCGGACGGACGGTACCTGGTCGAGCGGCACCCGGTCGCGCTGCTCCCCGCGCTGGCGCTGCTCCCCGCGCTGCACGAGCGACGGGCGTCCGGGCCGGGGCCGTCGCCGCGGCTGCTCGCACTGGTCGACCCGGAACCGCTGCCGGATCCGCCCGACGGCGGTACCGCCTTCGCGCCCCTGGGCTGGACACGGCGTCGCTTCCCCGCGATCGCCGGCCTGTATCCGCAGGCCGAGGTGCGCACCGGGGAGGCGGCCGCCGTCACGGCGCTCGGCGGTCTCCTTCCGCCGCCCTCCGTCGTGCACTTCGGCACCCACGCGGTGGCCCTGGACGACTCCGCCCTCGACTCCTTCGTGGCGCTCGCCGCGACCGGCGGGCACGACGGCAGACTGCGCGCGCGGGAAGTCCTGGGGCTGCGGGTCCCGGGGGACGTCGTCGTGCTGTCCGCGTGCCGGACGGGCGCCGGACGGGTGAGCGCGGACGGCGTGATCGGGCTGTCGCGGTCCTTCCTCGCCGCCGGGCCGACGACGCTCGTCCTCACCCTGTGCGAGGTGGAGGAAGCGGCCGCTTTCGAGATCTCGCACGGGTTCCATCGCCGTCTCGCGGCCGGTGGATGTCCTCCCGCGCTCGCCCTGTGCCGGGCGCAGCGGGAACTGGCCGCCGAGGGGTACCGGCCACACGAGTGGTCACCGTTCCTGCTGTACGGACTGGGGTGAGCACGATGACCGAGGACGGCTCCACGGGGGCGGACTCCCCGGAGTGGCTGCGGTTCCTGCGCGAGGAGACCCCGCCGTCCGAGCCCCGCGGTTCCGACGCGGCCCGCGGGGACGGCCCGGCGGTCGCCGTACGGGACCTGTTCGTCGGCGAGGCGCTGCTCGGCGACCGCAGCCGCTTCGTCCAGGAGGGTGGGGTGACACTGCTGAAGGTGGACAACTACCGCCTCACCACGGCCGACTTCCCCGCGATGGCGGACAGACGGGCCGGCTCCGGGCGGCGACGGCTCGAACTGCTCAAGTTCACCTTCATGCTGCGCGAACTGCCCGCGGGGCGCCGCTACGAGACGGCCCGGGTGCGGATCGTGCTGCGACCGCAGCCGCCCCTCATGCTGCTGCGTCCGCATCTGACGTACGCCGATCCCCCCGCGACGCGGGGCTTCAGTTCGGAGTTCCGGACCGCGCTGACCAGGCTTCTCGGGGTGGGTGCCCGGCACACGCGTTCCGGCAGCGTCAGCCGTGCCGACCGGCTCCCCGTCGTCACGGGCGTCGACGAGGGCCCGGCGGGCTTCGGCTGGACCTTCCAGGCCCGGGACGGCGCGCCTCTCGTACCGCAGCGGGCGCAGACCGTCGTGGTCGCCGAACTCCCCCCGGGCAGCGCCGGTCTGGCGGGCACCTTCGACGCGGAGGCTTTCGTGGCGCGCCGGGTGGCGGGGATCTACGAGCCACGCAGGGCGCTGCCGCGGACCCCGCCGGCCACGTTCCGGGTGGACCTGCCGACGGCCGGCTGACCCGGCCCCACGGACACCGGTCGGGCCGATCGTCTCCGGCCGGACGCCGAAGGGGCCGGCCAGCCGGGCCGGCCCCACACCGCGAGGAGGGTCGGGCTCAGCCCTCGTCCTCCGCCAGCCGCAGCGAGATGCTGTTGATGCAGTACCGCTGATCGGTGGGGGTCGCGTACCCCTCACCCTCGAAGACGTGCCCGAGGTGCGATCCGCAGCGCGAGCACCGCACCTCGGTCCGCACCATCCCGTGCGAGCGGTCCGCGATCAGCTCGACCGCGTCGGAGTCCTTCGGGTCGTAGAAGGACGGCCAGCCGCAGTGCGACTCGAACTTCTCGTGGGAGGTGAACAGCTCGGCACCGCAGGCGCGACAGGAGTACACGCCCTTGGTCTTGGTGTCGGTGTACTCCCCGGTGAACGCCGGCTCCGTGCCCGCGCGGCGCAGAACGGTGTACTCGGCCGGGGTCAGCTCCGCGCGCCACTGCTCGTCCGGCTTTTCGATGTCGTACGACATGAAGCTCAACCCCTTACAAACGCTGTGACTGCTTCGACAGACGGGCCAGGATCCCGGGGCCGAGATCGGTCACGTCACCCGCGCCCATGGTGAGAACGAGATCACCGGGCTTCGCCATTCCCGCGACGACCGAAGGGGCCTCCGCCTTGTCGTGGACCGGCGTCACGTCCGCGCCCGCGGCCCGCGCCGCCTCGACGATCAGCTCGCTGGTGACGCCCGGGATCGGGTCCTCGCGGGCCGGGTAGATGTCGAGGACCACGGATGCGTCCGCCAGCGACAGGGCCTCGCCCATCTCCTTGGCCAGCTCCTGGGTGCGGGAGAACAGGTGCGGCTGGAAGAGGACCAGGATGCGTCCGGAGACGCTCGCGCGCATGGCCTCCAGGTCCGCCGTCATCTCCGTCGGGTGGTGCGCGTACGAGTCGACGACCTGCACGCCCGCCTCCTCGCCCTTGAGCTGGAGGCGGCGCTTGACCCCGGTGTAGGAGGCGAGCGCGGGGGCCAGCTCGGAGGCCGGGACGCCCAGCGCCGCGCCGGCCGCCAGCGCGGCCACCGCGTTGTGCGCGTAGTGGCGGCCGGGGACGGAGACCGTGAAGGTGAGTACCGAGCCGTCGAGCTCCACCCTCACCTCGCTCTTCAGGCCGTGGGGGACGACGGACAGGACACGCACGTCCGCGTCCGCCGACTCGCCGTACGTCACCACGCGCACGCCGGCCGGCAGCCGCCGCGTCAGCTCGCGCGCGCCCTCGTTGTCCGCGGAGATCACCAGCGTGCCGCCGGGGACGATCCTGTCCGCGAACGTCTCGAAGGACTCGTAGATCTCGTCCATGGACGCGTAGTTGGCGTGGTGGTCCAGCTCCACGTTGAGGACGATCGCCACCTCGGGCGCGTACTTGTGGAAGCTGCGGTCCGACTCGTCGGCCTCCGCGACGAAGATCTCGCCCTCGCCGTGCAGCGCGTTCGAGCCCGGGGCGTCCAGGTCGCCGCCGATCGCGTACGAGGGCCGCAGCCCCAGCTCCGAGAGCGACACCGCCAGCATCGACGTCGTCGTGGTCTTGCCGTGCGTGCCCGCGACCGCGATCGGGCGCAGGCCGTCCATCAGCCGGGCGAGGGCGTCCGAACGGTGGACGACCGGGACACCCAGCTCGGCGGCGCGGGCCAGCTCCGGGTTGTCGGCGCGGATCGCGGACGAGACGACCACACAGGTGGCGTCGGAGGCCAGGTGGTCCGCGGCGTGCCCGATGTGCACCGTCGCGCCCAGCGCGCGCAGGGCCTCGGCGGTCGCGGACTCCTTCGCGTCGCTGCCCGCCACCTTCGCCCCGCGCTGCGCCAGGATCTTGGCGATGCCCGACATCCCGGCTCCGCCGATCCCGATGAAGTGCGGTCGGTCCATGGCGGTAGGAAGGCCGGGTGCCATGCGTGTCTCTCCCCAGGTGGTGCGACAAGAATTGCGACAAGAGGTGTGGCGACGGGGTCGTGCGACCGCCGCCGCGGTGCGTCCGGCGCGGTACGCCGGTGAGGGCCCAGCCTATGCCTTGCTGTGCGAGAACAGTTTCAGCACCGGGACGCCGACCTTGTGGCGGGCGCGCGAGGCCCAGTCCCGGTGGAAGAACTCCTCCACGTAGTGCGGGTCGGTCAGCACGATCACCTCGTCCGCGTCGACCTCGTCGACCAGCCCCTTCAGCGCGTCCAGCGGGTGGTCCTCGATGAGCCGGCCCTCGGCCTCGCTGCCGGAGGCGCGCAGTGCCACCAGCGACACCTCCAGTGCCCGCTGTCCCTGGCCGGCCGCCTCCTCGCCCTCCGGGGTCTCGCGCTCGTGGGCCGCCTCGTCCAGCTCGCCCAGCGCCACGTCGTCGATGGCCCGCAGCAGCCGGTCCGCCTGGTCGCCGCGCGGCTGGAGCAGCACATGGAAGGCAACCGTCTCGTCACCGTGCAAGGTGGTGACGAATTCGATGTCGGCGGATGTCAGGGCTTTCTCGATCATCAATACGCTTGTGAACACGACAGACGCCCTTCTCCTCCGTGGGACTCCCTGGCCCCCTGCGGAAACCATCCTGCCCCGTGATCGCACGGGGTCTGCGCGATTTGGTGTGCGAACCGGAAGATAACCGGAACTGGATCTTCCGACGACTTGTCAGGATCGACGGTATCGGGTGAACAGGAACCCGGCCTCTTCCAGCAAGGACGCCAGTTCGAACCGCTTCGGAACCTCCGTCGCGGGCCCGCCCGCGATCCGCTGCGCGCCGCCGGCGGTGAGGGTCGGGGACACCGTCAGGCACAGTTCGTCGAGGACCCCGGCCGCCACCAGCTGGCCCAGCAGCCGCGGGCCGCCCTCGGTGAGCAGCCGGGTCAGCCCGCGGTCGGCGAGGACCCGTACCGCCCGGGCGGGGTCCACCCCGGTGCCCTCCCCGGCGAACACCACCTCGGCGCCCGACTTCTCCGCGGCCGCCACCCGGTCCGCAGCCGCCGCGGAACCCGTCAGGACCAGCGTGGGCACCAGGGGCGAGGTGAAGAGCGGGAGCGAGAAGTCCAGGTCCAGGCCCGCCGTGACGACGGCGATGGCGGGCGCGGGGCCCTGCCCGGCCGCCTCCCGCGACGCCGCGAACTCGCCGCGCGCGCGTGCCGGGCGGTACCCCTCCTGGCGTACCGTCTCCGCTCCGACGACCACGACGTCCGCGAGCGCCCTCAGCACCCCGAAGATCCGCATGTCGGCGGCGCTGGAGATGCCCTGGGACTTCCCCTCGTGCTGGGCGGCGCCGTCGAGCGTGGAGACCATGTTGGCGCGCAGCCAGGGCGTACGGACGCCGTCGGCGCGGGCTTCCGGGTAGGCGTACACCTCCGCCAGCTCCTGGAGCCCCCACTCGCGGTCCGTCACATCCGCACCGCGTACAGCGGGCGCACCAGGGGCAACGGAGGCCCCGGCCGCGCCCTGGACTGCTGTTTCGTAGGTCACAGGGAACAGGCGTCGCATGACGTGCAGTGTGGCACGGCGCTTAGAGTGGTTGACCGTGTCGTCCTCCTCCGCCGCCTCCGGGATCGATCCGATACCCGAAGCAGCTCCCCTGTCCCTATGCGCCCGCGCGCCGCACGTGCCCGCGGACCGGCTCGTCGCCGAGATGGTGCCGCCGCCGCGCTTCGACTCGGTGCGCTTCGAAACGTACATTCCGGACCCGAACCAGCCGAGCCAGACCGAGGCCGTACGCGTCCTCGCGGACTTCGCGGCCGGGCTCGGCGGGGCACACGCCGTGGGCGGAGCGAAACGGGGTTTCCTCGGCTTCGGCAGGGCCAGGGCACCGCGGACCCCCGCCGGCCCGCGCGGCGTCTACCTCGACGGCGGCTACGGGGTCGGCAAGACCCATCTGCTCGCCTCCCTGTGGCACGCGACCCCGGCGGAGCCCTCCCTCAAGGCCTTCGGCACCTTCGTGGAGCTGACGAACCTGGTCGGCGCGCTCGGCTTCCAGAAGACCGTGCAGACGCTCTCCGGCCACCGGCTCCTGTGCATCGACGAGTTCGAACTCGACGACCCGGGCGACACCGTCCTCGTCTCCACGCTGCTCGGCAAGCTGGTCGACGCGGGGGTCGCGCTCGCGGCCACGTCGAACACCCTGCCGGGCAAGCTCGGCGAGGGCCGGTTCGCGGCGGCCGACTTCCTGCGTGAGATCCAGGGGCTGTCGGCGCACTTCCGTCCGCTGCGCATCGACGGCGAGGACTACCGCCACCGGGGGCTGCCCGAGGCCCCCGCGCCCTTCACCGACGAGCAGGTCACGAAGGCCGCGTACGCCACCGCCGGCGCGTCCCTCGACGACTTCCCGCAGCTGCTCGACCACCTCGCCCGCGTGCACCCCAGCCGCTACGGCGCGCTCACGGACGACCTCAGGGCCGTCTGCCTCACGGACGTCCGCCCGGTCGCGGACCAGTCGACGGCGCTTCGGCTGGTGGTGCTCGCCGACCGGCTCTACGACCGCGAGGTGCCCGTCCTCGCCTCCGGAATGCCCTTCGACACGCTCTTCAGCGAGGAGATGCTGAACGGCGGCTACCGCAAGAAGTACTTCCGCGCGATCTCCCGGCTGACCGCCCTCGCACGGGACGCCAAGGGGCTCGTGAGGGCGTAGTTCCCGGCGGCCTCCGAGGGACGACGAGGCGTCGACCCGCCACGGACGGTGCGGGGCACGCCCGGCGCACGGCGCGACCACACCGGCTCCACCGGCACCGGCCCGACACCCACCGGCGTAAAATTCGGGTATCGGGCTTGGTGCGCTCAGGCGCAGCGGGCGACTCGAAAGGGGGTCGTCATGCTCCAGGAAATCCTGGTGGCCGGCGTGGCGGTCGGCTCAGCGGGGCTGGTGTACGTCGCGGCGGCGGCCCGGGTCGTCAAGCAGTACGAACGGGGCGTGGTCCTCCGGCTCGGGCGGCTGCGCGGCGGGGTACGCCCACCGGGGTTCACCATGGTCGTCCCTGGTGTGGACAAGCTGCGCAAGGTCAACATGCAGATCGTCACGATGCCGGTGCCCGCGCAGGACGGCATCACCCGGGACAACGTCACCGTGCGGGTGGACGCGGTCATCTACTTCAAGGTGGTGGACGCGGCCGACGCGATCATCCAGGTCGAGGACTACCGCTTCGCGGTCTCGCAGATGGCGCAGACGTCGCTGCGTTCGATCATCGGCAAGAGCGACCTCGACGATCTGCTCTCCAACCGCGAGAAGCTCAACCAGGGCCTGGAATTGATGATCGACAGCCCCGCCATGGGCTGGGGCGTGCAGATCGACCGGGTGGAGATCAAGGACGTCTCGCTGCCGGAGACGATGAAGCGGTCGATGGCCCGGCAGGCGGAGGCGGACCGTGAGCGGCGGGCCCGGATCATCAACGCGGACGCGGAACTCCAGGCGTCGAAGAAGCTGGCGGAGGCCGCCGGGGTGATGTCCGAGCAGCCGGCCGCGTTGCAGCTGAGGCTGCTGCAGACGGTGGTGGCGGTCGCGGCGGAGAAGAACTCCACGCTCGTACTGCCCTTCCCCGTCGAACTGCTGCGGTTCCTGGAGCGGGCCCAGCCCCAGCCGGGATCACCGGCACCGGCACCTGACCCGAACCCGGCCCCGCCCCCGCCCCCGCCTCCCGCCGCGGCCCCGAATCCAACTTCGGCGCCGGCACCTGAACTTCGCGACGAGTCCGGCGAACTCCCCCACGAGGTCCGCGACATGGAGTGACGCGGGGTGACGTCGAGTGACGCGTGCGACAGGCGTGGTTCCGACGGCCCGTCGCGGGATCGCGCCCGCCCCACCTCCCTCCGGCCGCGGACCGTTCGCCCGCCGTCCGGCCACCGGCCGTTCCAGCACCGACCGTTGAACCTCAGACCGTGCTGAGCCACAGACCGTTCGGCCTCAGACCGTGCTGAGCCACAGACCGTTCGGCCTCAGACCGCGCTGAGCCACAGACCGTTCGGCCTCAGACCGGTGCGGACCCAGGCAGGCGAACACTGACAGGCGGACACAGGCAGGCGGACACAGGCAGGCGGACACAGGCAGGAGCCGGAGTCGTCGCCGACTCCGGCTCCCGGTGCGCTGTGTCTCAGGTGTCAGCAGTCGCCGTAGCCACCGCCGCCCCAGCCGCCGCCACCCCAGCCGCCTCCCCAGCCGCCGCCGTAGCCGCCGCCACCCCAGCCGCCGCCGCCGTAGCCGCCGCCGCCCCAGCCGCCACCGTGGCCGCCGCCGCCCCAGCCGCCACCGCCGCCGCCGTGGCCGCCCCAGTTGTAGTCGGATGCCACTGCTTGGGTGTGGCTGGTGGTGGTGGCGGCGCTGGCTATGCCCGCTCCACCGATGGCCAGAGCCAGAGTGGCGAACAGGCTGGCGAGCAGCCTGAAGATCGTTACTTTGCTTACCCGCATGGTGCTATCCCTTCCAGGGAGCGTTGACGGGTCCGTGTCCTGGTGACCGCGAAGACGCCGGTGCTCGTGAAGCACTGATTGCGTCCGCGAAAGGGCCCGGTACATGGCCATGGAATGAACGGGAGTTGCCGTCGTCGACTCGCACGCGACAAGCGTGGCATCGGGCCCACCGAAGCTGCCGCGTCAGCAGACCCCGCGGCGGGGCACCCGTCCGTCGAACAATTCGGCGACCGGCTGGCCGTCGATCTGGAGATGAAATTGTCCGCCTCATACCAGGTAAAAGGCGCCTATCTCGTTCGATCTCCATCCAACCTAGACATACGGGAGATGTAAGTCAAACCGAGCGAATCCGTCTCCGGTGTCACGGAGCGGCCCCGGCCGCCCACGCCTAATTCACCTGCGCCGTCGCCCATTTGAGGCGTGCCGGCCGAAGCCGGATCCGATGTCCCCGCCACGCCCTCATCCACCGCTCCCGGCCACGCAGCCACCGCGAACCGCCCCTGCGCGGGGCCGAGTTGGGTGGCATGTACGGCTCGGAGCCGTCCGGCGCACTCACGGCGGCCGCACCCCCGTGCGGGCCATCCGCTCGACGACGTCCACATCCTGTGCGGCGCGGACCAGGCGGCCGGGGAGGCTCACGCGGCAGTGGAGTTGAACCGCCGGGCCTACGACGCGACGGGCATCCGCGCGGCGCGATTCCGGCTGTCCTCGCCGGGCCGGGTCGCCCCGCGCCTGCGCGGCGACCGGTCTCCCGACGTCGCACGTAGCGCCACGTCGCACGGCCCGGCCCGTGAGTAGCGGGGCCCGGGCTCCCGACGCACCATCGAGGGACGGAGCCGGAAGGGGTGCACGGTGGGTGAGAAGGACGGCACACAGGGCAGCAGGCCGGAGAAGGCGGACGGGCCGGAGCTGGACGAGGAGCTCACCCGGCTCGGTACGCTGCTGCGCGTCCCGGACGGTACCGGCGACGGCGTCGACCTGGCCTCGTACGACGCCCGGGACACCCCCGGTCGGCGAGGCGGCAAGGCCGCCGGTCTGGCCGCCATCGCGGACATGCGGGAAGGCCTCGCCGACCTGCAGGAACGCCTGTGGGCGGCGAGCACGGCGGGCGACCGGCGACGGGTGCTGCTGGTCCTCCAGGGCATGGACACCAGCGGCAAGGGCGGCACCGTGAAACACGTCGCCGGGATGCTCAACCCGGCCGGCTGCCGTATCCGGGCCTTCAAGGCGCCCACCCACGAGGAGCGCAAGCACTCCTTCCTGTGGCGGATCAGGCGGGCGCTCCCCGAAGCGGGCGAGATCGGCGTCTTCGACCGGTCGCACTACGAGGACGTCCTGGTCGCCCGGGTCCGCGGGCTGGCTCCGCACAAGGAGATCGCCCGCCGCTACCGGGAGATCAACCGTTTCGAGGAGTCCCTCGCCGACGACGGCGTCACCGTCGTGAAGTGCTTCCTGCACATCTCCTACGACCAGCAGCGCCGCCGCCTGCTGCGACGCCTCGACAACCCGGCCAAGCACTGGAAGTTCAGCGCCGGCGACATCGAGGACCGCGCGCTGTGGCCCGAGTACCGCAAGGCGTACGAGATCGCGCTGGAGCGCTGCTCCACGCCCCGGGCGCCGTGGTACGTGGTTCCCGCCGACCGCAAGTGGTACCGGAACTGGGCGATCGGCACGCTGCTCCTGGAGCACCTCGAGGCGCTGGACCCGCGGTACCCGAAGGCCGACTTCGACGTGACCGAGTACCGGAGACAACTGCTGAAGAGCGTTTGATCCACACCCGCGGGGGCTACTCGGCGCTTCCGGAGCCGCCCACCGCGGCCGGAGTTGCCATGGAGCGCACTCCAGGGTGTTCGCTGGCGCGGGAAGCACCACGGCGCCTCGGCAGAGCGGGCGTCGGGTCTCACGAGGAGGACACCATGACGCAGAAGAACTGGTTCATCACCGGTGCCTCACGCGGCTTCGGCCGGGAGTGGGCGATCGCGGCACTTGAACGCGGCGACTCGGTGGCCGCCACGGCCCGCGACCTGTCCACCCTGGACGATCTCTCCGCGGCCTACGGCGAGCGGTTCCTGCCCCTGCGGCTCGACGTCACGGACCGGGAGGCCGACTTCGCCGCCGTGCGTCAGGCCCACGAGCGGTTCGGGCGCCTCGACGTGGTGGTCAACAACGCCGGTTACGGGCACTTCGGGATGGTCGAGGAACTCACCGAGGCGGAAGCCCGCGCGCAGCTGGAGACGAACCTGTTCGGGGCACTGTGGGTCACCCAGGCGGCGCTGCCGTTCCTGCGCGAGCAGGGCGGCGGCCACATCCTTCAGGTCTCCTCCATCGGCGGCATCAGCGCGTTCCCGCTGGTCGGCATCTATCACGCGTCGAAGTGGGCGCTCGAAGGGATCAGCCAGTCGCTGGCCCAGGAGGTGGCGCCGTTCGGCATCAAGGTGACCCTGATCGAGCCCGGCGGGTTCGCCACCGACTGGGCCGGTTCCTCGTCGAGCACGTCGGAGCAGTTGCCGGCCTACGCCGAGTACCACGAGCAGGTACAGGTGCAGCGCCGCGAGCGCGTGGGCACCCCGGGTGACCCGCAGGCCTCCGCCGCGGCGGTGCTGGAACTCGTGGACGCCGACGAGCCGCCCCTGCGCTGCTTCTTCGGCACGGCGCCGCTGGGCATCGCGAAGGCCGACTACGAGCAACGTCTGGCGACGTGGGAGAAGTGGCAGCAGGTGGCGGAGCTGGCCCAGGGCTGAGCGGCGCCCGACCGGCCCCGGGTCGCCGGACGGCCCGGGCAGCCGGACGGGTGGCCTGCGCGTCGCATCCACTCGACGCGCGCGCACCATCGACCAGATGGTCACATTTACATCGATATCTTCGTCCCGTGATGATTCCAGTGCGCCGCATCGTCGCGACCTGCGCCCTCGGGGCCGCCGGAGTCGCCCTCGCAGCCTGCGGAACCTCCGGGGCGCCCGGAACCCCGAAGCCCGCTCCGCCGGGCCCCCCGGCGTCGGTCTCCGGCAGCGCCGTGCCCTCCTCCCGGCCGCCCACACTGGCCCCGGGCCCCAGCGGGCTGACCCCGGTCTTCATGAACGGTCCGCGCACCCGGGACAGGGTCGTCGCCCTGACCTTCGACGCGGACATGACGGCGGACCAGGGTCGCCGGGCGGCGGGCGGAGAGCACTTCGACAATCCGCGGCTGATCAACACGCTCCGCGCGTTCAAGGTGCCGGCGACCGTGTTCATGACGGGACGCTGGGCCGACCAGTACCCGGCGGAGGCGCGGGCCATCGGGCGTGACCCCCTCTTCGAGGTCGCGAACCACTCGTACAGCCACTACGCCTTCACCAAGGACTGCTACGGGCTGCCGACCGTCTCCAGGGACAGGATGCGGGCGGACGTGGAAAGGGCGTACACCGCGTTCGAGAAGGCGGGCGTGCCCCACCCGATGCCCTACTTCCGCTTCCCCGGCGGGTGCTACGACCAGCAGGCGCTGCGGACCCTGAGCGCGGTCGGGGTGACCGCCGTGCAGTGGGACGTGGTGAGCGGGGACGCGTTCGCCACCGACTCCGGCGCCGTGGCACGGCAGGTGCTGGAGGGCGTGAAGCCCGGGTCCGTCGTCGTCATGCACTGCACGCGGAGTGCGGCCCCGGTGACCGAGCGGGCTCTGCGCACGATCGTCCCCGAACTGCGGAAGAAGGGTTTCCGCTTCGTCAAAGTGTCCGACCTGATCGGGGCGGCGAACCGGCACCACCAGGGACCGGCGGTCCGCCGTACGCTGGGCCCATGAGCGAGGACCACCGCTGCACGCCGGGGGCGCCGGCCGCCTCCGCCGAGGCCGGACCGCCGTTCGCCGAGTGCGTGCTGTGCCGGAAGCCGACGGAGTACCCGGAGTCGCACAAGGGGATCACGCTGTGCCCCGTCTGCGCGTGGCAGGAGGCGCAGCGGACGGCCTGCTCCGGGTGACCGGCGGGTCCACCTGAGCGCCCGGTCCACCTGATCGCCCGCTCCGGACGACCATCGGGCGCCGCGTCACCACGCGCGGCGGCGAGCCCGGCGCCACCGGCGCGAGCGGGACGAAGCCCTACGGGCCGGCACGCGCCGAAGAACGGATCTTCCGCCTGGCACACTGGGGAGGTGAGCAGCGACCCCACCACCTCCGGCGACAGTCCCTTCCGCGACGAGCGCGTCGCCCGCGACGAGGCACCGCAGTTCGTGCTGCCCATGGTCGTGCGCATCGAGAAGACCGCTCCCCCGGCGCGGACGGACGCGCTGGAGACCGCGGCCCGCGCCGTGCTGACGATCCTCGCCGACGAGCGGTCGCTGGGGGACGGCGAGTGGGCGCGGGCGATGCGGGACTGGCAGGACGCCCGGATCCGCAAGGTCGTGCGGCGGGCGCGGGGCGCGGAGTGGCGGCGGGCGGAGGCGCTGCCCGGCATCACGGTGACCGGGAAGTCGGCCGAGGTACGGGTCTTCCCGCCGGTTCCGCTGGACGGCTGGCCGAAGGATCTCGCCCGGCTCCAGGTCTCGGGTACCGAACTCGACGATCCGGAGCCACCGGTGGACGCCGACACCACCGCGCCGACGCTGTGGCTCAACCCCCATCTCGCCATGTCCGCCGGCAAGACGATGGCGCAGGCCGGGCACGGTGCCCAACTGGCCTGGTGGGAGCTGTCGGACGAGGAGCGGGCGGCCTGGCGCGACGCCGGTCTCCCGCTCGCGGTCCGCACCGCGGACAAGGCCCGCTGGGGTGAACTCGTCGCATCCGGGATGCCGTTGGTCCGCGACGCGGGCTTCACGGAGATCGCGCCCGGGGAGACCGTCGTGGTCGAAGGGGTGGACCGCGTCGGGTCCCTCCAGGGCTGACGACGGTCACGGACGGCCCGCTCCCTCGCGTCGCGCCCGCCGCGTGCCGACGCCCTCGGCCCCGGTGAGACGGAGGGCACGGGCATCGCTTCGCGGACGGAGTGTCCGGACGGTGTGTCAGGTGCTGATGGTGGCGACCGGGTCGAGGCCGTAGGTCCGGGCGTAGCCGTTCTCGGTGCCGACGAGGAGGTCGTCGGGGGACAGGTCCTGCGGCCGGCGGGACGACGTCGGTGAACACACCCCTGTCCCGGATCGATGCGGCCTCCTCCAGGAGGTTCTCGAAGAAGGAGGGGCTCCCCTGTCACCTGGCCGCGATGACCCTCGCGGCCCGCAGCGACGTCGTCTGCCTCGCCCCGACCGCACGCCCTGGTGCCGCCCCCTCCCCCCTGACCGACGCCGCCACCGCCCTCGGCCTGGTCCTCCTCGACATCCCGCTGCCCCTGCCGCCCCTGGCCATCGGCATGGCATGGCACCCCCGCCACGCGGCCGACGGAGGCCACCACTGGCTGCGTGACGCCGTCCGCCGAACCCTTCACGGGTCCGGCGACCCGACCGCCTGAAGCGGCCCGGCGGCTCCGGTGGAACCTCAAATGTTGCTCTGAACGTCCGCCCTGTCGGATTGGGCCCACGGTCCCGGGGCCATGACCCCGTCACAGCACGGGACGGGTCCGTCATGGGGAGACGACGGGCGAGGCCGGGCAGGGCGTGACGGAGGAGGGGACATGACGCGACCGGGGTGGCTGGGAACGGGAATCGGGTGGCGGCCGGAGATCGCCGAGGCGGTGGAGCACATGCCCGGCATCGACTGGGTCGAGGCCGTGTCGGAGAACCTGTGTCCGGGGCACCTGCCCGACTCGCTGCGGCGGCTGCGCGAGCGGGGCGTCACGGTGGTGCCGCACGGCGTCTCGCTCGGCCTCGGCGGCGCGGACCGACCCGACGAGTCGCGCCTCGCCGCCCTCGCCGAACGTGCCGAGTTGCTGGGCGCGCCCCTGGTCACGGAGCACATCGCGTTCGTACGGGCCGGCGGCGCCCTCACCGCGTCGCCGTCGCTGGAGGCGGGGCACCTGCTGCCGGTGCCGCGCACCAGGGACGCGCTGGACGTGCTGTGCGAGAACGTCCGGATCGCGCAGGCCGCGCTTCCCGTCCCGCTGGCCGTGGAGAACATCGCCGCGCTGCTGTGCTGGCCGGGCGAGGAGATGACCGAGGGGCAGTTCCTGTACGACCTGGTGGACCGCACCGGCGTACGCCTGCTCATCGACGTCGCCAACCTCCACACCAACCACGTCAACCGCGGCGAGGACCCCGCCAAGGCCTTGGACGAACTGCCCGTCGAGGCCATCGCGTACGTGCATGTCGCCGGCGGCTTCGAACGCGACGGCGTCTGGCACGACAGCCACGCCCACCCCGTGCCCCGCCCGGTCCTCGACATCCTGGCCGACCTGGCGTCCCGGGTGACCCCGCCGGGGGTCCTCCTGGAACGCGACGAGAACTTTCCCGGGCCGGGCGAGCTGGAGAGGGAACTGACCGCGATCAGGGCGACGCTGGAGAAGGCCGGAACGGCAGCGCCGGTGAAAGGTGCCGCGGCGAGCGAGCCGTCACCCGAGCCCGCCCCCGCCCCCACGCCGTCACCGAAGCCCGCCCCCGCCCTCACACCGTCACCCGACCCCACTCCGTCACCCGACCCCGCACCCGATCTCGCGCCCGCCCGTCAGCGACTCGCCCTCGCGCAGGCCGCCCTGCTCTCCGCGCTCGTCGCGGGGACCCCGGTGCCCGAGGGGTTCGACCGGGTGCGGACGCGTGTGCAGGCGCGGGCCCTGGCCGCCAAGCGCGCGGATGTCGTCGCGAAGGTGGCGGCGGAGCTGCCGGAACTGCTGGGCGACGGCTACCGGGCCGCCTTCCTCGGGTACGCGCAGGGCCGTCCGATGACCGGGGGCTACCGTCGTGACGCCCTGGACTTCGCCGAGCACCTGCTGCTCGCCGGGCACCCGCGTGACGCTCGGACACGGCACCTGTTGCGCGACTGGTGGCTGGAGCGCTCCGGTCCCACACCCCCCTCACGGCGGCCGGCGGCCCGGCTGGCACGCGCCACCCGCCGGGTGCTGCTGCGCCACTGACCGTCCTCCCCCACTCGCCACCGCTGCCACGGCCCGTCCCCTGGAGTGTGACGGGGTTGACACCGCATCCGGGCCGATCACGCTGCGCGCCGGATTTCCGGGCCTATCGACCGGTTCGGACCCGGTCCGAGACGTCCCGTCCGACGCCATTCCTCCCGATCGTCAACCCTTCCTTCCCGTACGGAAGTCGGCGTGGTGCCCGAAGTACCATGCCAACCCGTACCCGAAGCGCACCAGCGTGCGGTGCCACGACTGGAGGCACCTTGCGATCCATCGACCGCACCGCATCGGTCAGTGGGACAGGACTCGTCGTCGCCGCCCTGACGGCGACCCTCATCGCGCTGGTCTTCCCGATCTGGTCGTACGCGGACCGCTCCGGCACCGGCCTGGACTCCCTGAACGCCCAGACCGTGCCGACGCGGTCCGGTCCGCTGTCCGGGCTGGACCGCGAGTTCGTCACCAAGGTCAGACTGGCCGGCCTGTGGGAACTGCCCGCGGGCCGGCAGGCCGAGGAACGCGGCACCACCACGGCCGTACGGACGGCCGGCGCGCACCTGGTCGAGGGCCACACCTTCCTCGACGCCCGCGTCCGCGACGTGGCCGCCCGGCTCGGTCTCGAACTGCCGAACCGGCCCAACGCGCAGCAGCGCGGCCGGCTGGCCACCCTGGAGGCGGCCCACGGCACGGACTACGACCGGAAGTTCGCGAACCTCCTGCGCGCGGCGCACGGCAAGGTCTTCGCCGTCGTCGCCCAGGTCCGCGCGAACACCCGCAACTCCCTCGTACGGGGCCTCGCCGACGACGCCAACACCACGGTGCTCGACCACATCAAGGTCCTCGAAGCCACCGGGTACGTCGACTTCGACGCGCTCGCCCGGGACGCCGCGACGGCCGCGCCGCCGCCGCTCACCGCCACTCCCGCCCCGCCGGGCCCCACGGACGCTCCGGGCACCCCCGTCCCCGTCACCCCGTCGGCGCCCTATCCCCTCCCCCCGGCCGCCTCCCGCGGCAGGAGCTGACCCTCCGTCGCGACGCGGTCCGCCGCGTCCGCGGACGCGGCACCCGAACGTCACAGACCCACAACGCTCCGTCCACATCGTGAACAGACCGTGGCGCCCGACCGCCCGGGTCGCATAGAAACACGCCATGTTCTGGGTCCTTCTCCTGCTCCTGGCCTGGGCCGCGGCCGGCACGTCCTGCGTCCGGCTGTGCCTGGCCGCCGTGCGGGCCGCGGCGGTCGACGCCGACACGGCCGGCGGACACCACCTCACGCTCTACGAGGCGGCGTTCCTGTCCGGCGGCCCGGCCCGGGTCGCCGATCTGACCCTGGTGTCCATGGCCCGTCAGCGGCGGCTGCTGCTCGCGCACACGGGCTGGGCGACGGTCGTGGACCCGCGCGGGCGGGACGACATGGAGCGTTCGGTGATCGGCGCGATAGGCCCGGAGGGCCAGTCCCGGATAGCGCCCGTCCGGGCCACGGCGGCCGCCGCGGACTCGGTGCGCCGCCTCGCGGACCGTCTCGTCGCCGCCGGGCGGGGCGGGGCCGGCGGGGCGCCCCCCCCCCCCCCCCCGCGGCCGCCCCCCCCCCCCGCCAGGTCCAGGCCGCCTCGGCGGCCGTCCTCGCGCTCGGCGCCGTGGCCGTCCTGATGCCCTCTCAGCCGCGCGCCGACGAAGTGCCGGTCGCCGTCTGGTTCGCCCTCCCGCTCGTCCTCACACTGAGCTGCCTGGCGATCGCCCGCATCGAGGTCCACCCCTACACACGGTGGGCCTCCCCGGCCGGCCAGCGGCTGCTCGGTACCCTCGCCCGGCACACCGACGCCACCGCCGACGACCGCACCTACCTCACCTCGGTGGCCGTACGCGGCATCCGCGCGGTCGGCGAACCCGGACTGCGCGCGGCCTTCGCGCACCGCGACCGCGCGGCCGGACGGCAGCGCTGACCGGCGCCCGAGGGGGCGCATAGGAGTCATTGGCGCCGACACCGGCACCCGGTGCTTTACTTCACCAACCACCGGACGAAACATCCCCTTTGTCGCTGCCGTGCGCTGAAGGGATACGCGATGAGAGCTGCCGTCCTCCGCGGAACCGCCGGGTCCTTGCTCCTGACCGCCCTCACCGGCGCCCCCGCGGGCGGCGCCCAGGCCTGGCCCGGCCCCGCCGGCCGCACGGCGTCGGACCTGACCCGCGGTACCGCCGTCGCCGCCGCGCGCGCGGCCGCCGCCGGCATCCGCTTCGGGACCTGCGCCAAGGAGACGGGACTCCCCGCCGGCGTGCGCTGCGGCACGGTCGAGGTGCCGCTCGACTACGCGGACCCCGACGGCAGACGGATCAGACTGACCGTCAGCCGTGTGGGGGCCACCGGCAAGGACACCCGGAACGCGAAGCACAAGGTGCCCCGGCAGGGCGCCCTGGTCTACAACCCCGGCGGTCCCGGCTCCTCCGGCATGTACTTCCCGCTGTTCGGCACCCTGCCCGAATGGAAGCGGATCGCGGCGGCGTACGACCTGGTGGGCTACGCGCCGCGCGGGGTCGGCCGCTCGGCCCCGTTGTCCTGCAAGGACCCGAAGCGCTCGGTGAAGGGGCCCTCGCAGGCGCCGACGTACCCCTCGGAGTCGTACAAGAAGGAACGCATCGCGGAGGCGCAGGCCTACGCGCGCGGCTGCCTGGAGCGCTCCGGCCGGGCGATCCGGCACTACACCTCGCTCAACAACGCCCGTGACCTCGACGTGCTGCGCGCCGCGCTCGGCGAGCGGAGGCTGACCTTCATGGGCGCCTCGTACGGCACCTACTTCGGTGCCCTCTACGCGACGCTCTTCCCCTCGCACGTCCGCCGGATGGTCTTCGACTCGGCGGTGAACCCGGCACCCGGCCGGATCTGGTACGAGAACAACCTCCAGCAGTCGGCGGCCTTCGAGGGCCGCTGGGCCGACTTCCGCGCGTGGACCGCCCGGCACGACAAGGTGTACGGGCTCGGCGGCACGCCCGAGGAGGTGCTGCACAGCTACGAGAAGGCGCGGGCGCAGCTCGCCGCCTCACCCGCGGGCGGCAAGGTGGGTCCGGCGCAGCTGCAGAGCGCGTTCCTGGAGGCGGGGTACTACGACGACTACTGGCCGCGGCGCGCTCAGGCGCTCTCCGCCTATCTGAAGGGTGACCCGAAGCCGCTGATCGAGCAGGCCGCGCGACCGGAGGCGTCGGCCGGGGCGGAGAACGCGGGCGCCGTCTACACGGCGGTCGAGTGCAACGACGCGTCCTGGCCGACCCAGTGGCGCACCTGGGACCGCGACAACACCCGGCTCGCGCGCCGGGCGCCGTTCGAGACCTGGGACAACGTGTGGATGAACCTGCCCTGCGCGTACTGGCCGGTGCCCCGGCAGAAGCCCCTCGACGTACGGACGCTGCCCGGTGCGCTGGCGCCGACCCTGATCCTGGCGGCCGAGCGGGACGCGGCCACGCCGTACGAGGGGGCGGTGGAGTTGCAGCGGCGGCTGTCGGGTTCCGTCCTGGTGACCGAGAACGGGGCCGGGACGCACGGGATCGGCGGCGGTCCCAACCCGTGCGTCAACGGCTACCTCGACGCGTATCTGCTGACGGGCCGGCTCCCGGGGCTCCGCGCGCAGTGCGCGCCGCGCGCGGAGCCGGAGCCGGCGGCCGCGAAGCCCGCCGGGCCGAAGGCGGCCACGCCGGGCGGTCGGGCACCGCACGCGAAGGCCGGGCGGGCTTCGTAGGCCGCCCGGCCCCGCGCCGGACAGCGGTCAGGCGAGACCCGCGACCAGTTCGGCGACGTCCTTGCGGCGGCCCGTGTAGAACGGGACCTCCTCGCGGACGTGCAGCCGGGCCTCGGAGGCGCGCAGGTGACGCATGAGGTCGACGATGCGGTACAGCTCGTCGGCCTCGAAGGCGAGGATCCACTCGTAGTCGCCGAGGGAGAACGAGGCGACCGTGTTGGCGCGCACGTCGGGGTAGCCGCGGGCCATCTTGCCGTGGTCGGCGAGCATGCGCCGGCGGTCCTCGTCGGGCAGCAGGTACCAGTCGTAGGAGCGTACGAACGGGTAGACGCTGATGTAGTCGCGGGGCGTCTCGTCGGCGAGGAACGCCGGGATGTGCGAGCGGTTGAACTCGGCCGGGCGGTGCAGCGCCATGTTCGACCAGACCGGCTCCAGGGCGCGGCCGAGCCGGGTGCGGCGGAAGAGGTTGTACGCCTCCTGGAGCTGGTCGGCGGTCTCGGCGTGCCACCAGATCATCAGGTCCGCGTCGGCGCGCAGCCCCGACACGTCGTACGTGCCGCGGACGGTGACGTCCTTCGCGGCGAGCTGGTCGAAGAGCTCCTGGACCTCGTCGGCGTATCCGGCACGGTCCTCGGGGAGCACGTCGCGCAGCCTGAAGACGGACCACAGGGTGTAGCGGATGACCTCGTTGAGGTCCTTGGCCTTCTTGCCGATGTTCGGGATCTTGGCGGGGGCGTCGTCACTCATGGGGCTATTCTCCCGCGCCGCCGTGCAGGCTCTGCACCGGGTTCCTGATCAGCGCGTCCAGTCCGGCGCGGTCGCCGCCGAGCTGGTCCACGGCGGCGTACGCGCTCGCGACGCAGGCGGGGATGCCGACCCCGTCGTACGCGGCGCCGCAGACCGCGAGGCCGGGAAGTCCGGCGACGTGCGCGCGGATCCGGGCCACCCGCGTGTGGTGTCCGACGGGGTACTGCGGCAGGCCGTCGTCCCAGCGGGTGACGCGGGTGGCGACGGGCTCGGCGGTCAGGCCGGCGGCCTCGCGCAGGTCGTGGCGGGACACGTCGACGAGGCCGGCGTCGTCGCGGCCCAGCACCTCGCTCTCGCCGTGCCGGCCCACGGAGGTGCGCAGGACGAGCAGGCCGGGGTTCTCCTCGTCGATCCAGCCCCACTTGCGGGAGGCGAAGGTGGACGCCTTGATGGTGTGTCCGTCGACGGGCGGGACCAGGAAGCCGCTGCCCTCGGGAAGGGTGATGTCCGCCCGCCGGTAGGCGAGGGTGACCAGCGCCATGGACGCGTACTCGACGGCGGCCAGCTCGCCGGCGGCGGCGGGGGCCTCCGGGCGCAGCAGGGTGGCGGCGGCCGGGGCGGGCAGGGCGAGGACGACGGCGTCGGTGCGCAGCACACGGTCTCCGGCCACGACCGTCCAGCCGGGCCCGGTGCCCCGCGTCCGGCGCACCTCGGTGACCTGGGCGCCGGTGACGATCTCGCCGCCCCGCGCGCGCACCGACTCGGCGACCGCGAGCGGGAGTCGGCCGACCCCGCCTTCGATGCCCATGAACACCGGGCCGGTCTGCTGGTGCGCGGCGGCCTTGGCCTGGATCGCGCGCACGGCCTCCGTCAGGGAGGTGTGGGCGCGGGCGGCCTCGAAGAGCTGGGGGACGGCGGCGCGCAGGGAGATGCGGTAGGCGTCACCCGCGTAGACACCGCCGAGCAGGGGCTCGACCAGCCGGTCGACGACCTCGCGGCCGAGGCGGGCGGCCACGTACTCCCCCACCGCCACGTCGTCACCGATCTCCGTGCGGGGCAGTTCGGTGTCGCGCTCGATGCGGCGCAGTCCTTCGTCGGACAGGACTCCGTGGAGGGCGGCGGCGGTGCCGGGGACGCCCATGACGTGTCCCTTGGGCATGGGGCGCAGGGCGCCGCGGGTCCACAGGGACGCGGTCGCGGTGGCGGGGGTCCGCAGGCGGTCGGCGAGGCCCACCTCGCGGGCCAGTTCGACCGCTTCGGGGCGGCGGGCGAGCATCGACTCGGCGCCGAGGTCGACGCGCGCGCCCGCGATCTCGCCGGGCAGCAGCTTGCCGCCGACGCGGCCGGAGGCCTCCAGGACGGTCACCCGGGCGCCGCGGTCGAGGAGACGGTGGGCGGCGGCCAGACCGGCGATCCCGCCCCCGATGACGACGACGTGCCCCGTACCCATACGACTGTCCTGTGCGCGCATGCGTCCACTTTCTCAGACCCCGCCGCCGCGTCCGCCGGGCCCCGGTGTCCGGCACGAGTCCCGACCGTGACCTCATCGGGACCGGAAGACCCCAACGTCCTACCCGGTCCCGGCGTCGAAGAGACATCATCCGTCGCGAGACCCGGGGGGTACGCCCACATGCACACACCACGTTCCGCACGCCGGACACGAACCGGCCGGGCCCTGGCCGGGATCCTGCTCGTCTCCTCCCTCGCGCTGGCGGGGTGCGGATCCGCCGGGGACGGAGGCGCGTCGAGCAGCGACAAGGCGGCGGCGGACCAGAAGGCCGGCCCGGCCGCCAAGGAGGCGGTCCCCGGAGCCGCAGAGGGTGCCGCCTCGGACAGCGCCGCCTCGGGCGCGGGCGGCTCCCGTGCCACCGGCGCGCCCAGGCTGGAGACGAGCGGGATCATCCGTACCGCGTTCCTGACCGTGCAGGTCAAGGACGTTCCCAGGGCCCTGGACGAGGCCCGGGTCACGGCGACCGGCGCGGGCGGCTTCGTCGGGGACGAGACGACCACCCGGGACGGCGGCGGCCACGAACGGACCCGCGTCGTGCTGCGGGTTCCCACGGACCGCTACGACCAGGTCCTCGCCGATCTGGGCGGCGCGGGGAAGATCCTGGAACGGACGGCCAAGGCGCAGGACGTCAGCGATCAGGTCGTCGACGTGGAGAGCCGTATCAAGTCGCAGCGCGCCAGTGTGGCCCGGGTCCGCGGGCTGATGGACCGGGCGGCCAGGCTCAGCGACGTGGTCGCGCTGGAAGGGGAGCTGAGCAGCCGCGAGGCGGACCTGGAGGCGCTGCTCGCGCGGCAGTCGTCGCTGAAGGACCGCACCAGCCTGGCCACCATCACGCTGTCCCTCTCGGAGACGCCGGTGCGGAAGGCCGCCGAGAAGTCCGGGGAGCCCGGCTTCGTGGACGCCCTCGCGGGTGGCTGGGACGCGTTCGTCACGACGCTGCGCTGGATCGCGATGGTGTTGGGCGCGGTGCTCCCGTTCGCCGCCTGCGCGGCGGTGCTCGTGGTGCTGTGGCTGCGGTTCGGACGCTCCCGGCTGCCGCGCCGGCCGGCGCCGGCACCCGTGGCGCCGGGCGCCGGTTCGCTGCCGGCGGCGCCGCCGGTGCGCGGAGAGGGTGGCAAGGACGACTGAAATGGCGGGCCCCCGTAGCGTGTTCGCATGAGCATGAACCGTACGAGCGCGACGGACGTCGCCGGCAGCACAGGCGGGACGGGCGGCGCGACCGAGCGACTGGTCGTCATCGGCGGCGACGCGGCGGGCATGTCCGCCGCGTCGCAGGCACGCCGCATGCGGGGCCCGGACGAGCTGGAGATCGTGGCGTTCGAGCGCGGCCACTTCACCTCCTACTCGGCCTGTGGCATCCCGTACTGGGTGGGCGGCGACGTCTCCGGGCCGGACCGGCTGATCGCGCGGTCGCCGCAGGAGCACCGGGAGCGGGGCATCGACCTGCGGATGCGCACCGAGGTCACGGAGATCGACGTCGCGGGCGCCCGGGTGCGCTCGCGGGACCTGGAGTCCGGGGCGGAGGCGTGGACGTCGTACGACAAGCTCGTGATCGCGACCGGCGCCCGTCCGGTCCGCCCGGCCCTGCCGGGGATGGACGCTCCCGGTGTGCACGGGGTGCAGACCCTCGACGACGGCCAGGCGCTGCTGGACACGCTGGCCGCGAAGCGGGGCCGGCGCGCGGTGGTCGTCGGCGCCGGTTACATCGGCGTGGAGATGGCCGAGGCGCTCATCAACCGCGGGTACGAGGTGACCGTCGTCAACCGTGGCACCGAACCGATGGCCACGCTCGACCCGGACATGGGCCGGCTGGTCCGCCGGGCCATGGCGGGCCTGGGCATCACCATGGTCGACGACGCCGCGGTGACCGGGATCGTCGCCGACGCCGACGGGGTCCGGGCGGTCGCCACCCAGGACGCGGAGTACCCGGCGGACGTGGTGGTCCTCGGCATCGGGGTGCGCCCCGAGACGACCCTCGCCAGGGCGGCCGGACTGCCGCTGGGCGACCACGACGGGCTGCTCACCGATCTGGCGATGCGGGTGCGCGGGCACGAGGACATCTGGGCCGGCGGCGACTGCGTCGAGGTCCTGGACCTGGTCTCGGGGAGCGAGCGACACATCGCGCTGGGCACCCACGCCAACAAGCACGGGCAGGTCATCGGGAGCAACGTGGGCGGCGGGTACGCCACCTTCCCCGGTGTGGTGGGCACCGCGGTGAGCAAGGTCTGCGACCTGGAGATCGCGCGTACGGGGCTGCGCGAGAAGGACGCGCGCCGGGCGGGCCTGCAGTTCGAGACCGTCACCATCGAGTCGACCAGCCGCGCGGGCTACTACCCCGACGCGGCGCTGATGACGGTGAAGATGCTCGCGGAGCGCCGCACCGGACGGCTGCTGGGCGTGCAGATCGTCGGTCGCGAGGGTGCCGCGAAGCGCGTCGACATCGCCGCGGTGGCGCTGACCGCCGGCATGACCGTGGAGCAGATGACGGCCCTGGACCTGGGCTACGCCCCGCCGTTCTCACCGGTGTGGGACCCGATCCTGGTGGCGGCGCGGAAGGCGGTCACGGCGGTGCGGCGAGGCGCCCGGTAGGGACCCGGGGCCGGCCGGGGCGACCGGCCACGTGCGGCCGGCGGCGCGATCGGCCGTCGCTCCCGCCCCCTTCTCCGCTCTCCACACCCGCGCCCGCGCCGCGTCACGGCCTACGCGGACTCGTGACCGGCGTTCTGGTTGATGCGGTCTATCGCCTGCCGGGCCTGCTCGGCCGGCGGCCGCGCGGGCAGCGAGGAGACGGAGCCCGAGGCGGTGACGGCCGCGGGCGGCGTGGTGGGCGGCTTCGCGTGCGCGGCCGACCGAACGGAGCGCAACCGGTGGCTCACGGCCTCGTCGAGGGTCACCGGACGCTGAAGGCGCGCCGCGAGCCGTCCGGCCTCCTGGCCGAGCGCTGCCACGTCCTCCCAGGGGAGGTGCACCACCAGGGCGATCTCCGCCTCACCGTCGGGCAGGGCGTGCATCGGAGGAGTAACTCGGTCGTTCATCGCCTGTGTCCTCACGTCTTCCTCGCGTCACGTCTGCGTCGCGGCGCGGGCGGTTGAGGAGTCATACGCACCGGAGCGCGACAGCGTTCAGAGGCACCGGCAGGAGTGCGGGCCGGGGCACGCGCCCCCGCCGGGCGGAGTCCGCGTGCCCTCGTGGCCGTGCGGATACCCGCCGCGCATCCAGGGCACTAGTTCCTCGTGGTCATACCCGTCCATGACGTGAACCCGGTCCGCAGCACGCCCTACGTGACGTACGCCCTGATCGCCGCCAATGTCCTGGTGTTCCTCTACACCCCCGGCCTCGCCGGATCGGTGGCGGGCGACAGCGGGCTGTCCCAGCTGTGCCATCTGCAGGCGTTCCTGGACCACTACGCCGCGGTGCCGCAGGAGTTGATCCACCATCAGATGCCACCGCTCGTGCCGACCGGTGAGGTAGGGGCCGGCGCGCACGGGCCCGGCTGCCTGGTGAGCGTGCCGGGCTACGACAAGTCGCCGCCGCTCTCCGTCCTGACCGCGATGTTCCTGCACGGCAGCTGGCTGCACCTGCTCGGCAACATGCTCTTCCTGCTGATCTTCGGCAACAACATCGAGGACCGCCTGGGACATGTGCGGTTCACGCTGTTCTACGTGGCGTGCGGGTACGCGGCCGGATACGGCTTCGCGCTCCTCAACGACAGCTCGTCGGACCCGCTGCTCGGCGCCTCCGGGGCGATCGCCGGGGTGCTCGGCGCCTACCTGGTGCTCTATCCGAGGGCCAGGGTGTGGGTGCTGGTCCCGTTCCTGGTCTTCCTGCCGCTGCGCCTGCCCGCCTGGCTCGTGCTCGGCTTCTGGTTCGCGCTCCAGGCGGTGTACTCGTCGGGCGGCGGGGTCTCCACCGCCGGGACCGTCGCGTACGAGGCCCATGTGGCCGGCTTCCTCGCGGGCATGGTGCTGGCCTGGCCGCTGCGCCGGGGCACCCCGCCACCGCCGGAACCGCGCAGCCTGCTGTGGGGCAGACAGGCGCGGCACGGCTGGTGAGGCGTCAGCGCGCCGTCCGGGTGTGGACGTACTCCACGAGCCGGGTCAGCGCGTCCGGGTCCATGGCCGGCAGGACGCCGTGGCCGAGGTTGAAGATGTGGCCCTCCAGACCGGCGGCGGCGTCGAGCACCTCGCGGGTCTTGGTCTCCACCGCCTCGGTCGAGGAGAAGAGGACGGCCGGGTCGAGGTTGCCCTGGAGCGCCTTGCCGGGGCCCACCCGGCGTGCGGCCTCGTCGAGCGGCACCCGCCAGTCGACGCCGACCACGTCCGCGCCCGCCTCGCCCATCAGGCCGAGCAGTTCGCCGGTGCCGACGCCGAAGTGGATGCGCGGGACGCCGTAGCCGGCCACGGACTCGAAGACCTTGGCGGACGCGGGCATCACCGAGCGGCGGTAGTCGGCGGGCGCCAGCGCGCCGACCCAGGAGTCGAAGAGCTGCACGGCGCTCGCGCCCGCCTCGATCTGCACCTTGAGGAAGGCGGAGGTGATCTCGGCGAGGCGGTCGAGCAGGTCGGCCCACAACTGCGGGTCCCCGTACATCAGCGCCTTGGTGTGCTCGTGGTTCTTGGACGGACCGCCCTCCACGAGGTAGCTCGCGAGGGTGAAGGGCGCGCCCGCGAAGCCGATGAGGGGCGTCTCGCCCAGCTCGGCCGTCAGGAGCTTGATCGCGTCGGTGACGTACGAGACGTCGTCGGGGGTGAGGTCGCGCAGCTGCGCGAGGTCGGCGCGGGTGCGGATCGGCTTCTCGACGACCGGGCCGACGCCCGGCTTGATGTCGAGGTCGACACCGATGGCCTTCAGCGGGACGACGATGTCGCTGAAGTAGATCGCCGCGTCCACGCCGTGCCGGCGGACCGGCTGGAGGGTGATCTCGGCGACCAGCTCCGGCCGCGTGCAGGACTCCAGCATCGGAATGCCCTCGCGCACCTTGAGGTACTCGGGCAGCGAGCGACCGGCCTGCCGCATGAACCACACCGGTGTGTGCGGCACGGGCTCGCGCCTGCACGCCTTGAGGAAGGCGGACTCGTACGTGGCTGTCGGCGGCTGGCCCGCGGCGGGGCGGTCATTGGCACTCACGACGGAGAGTCTCCCACGCCCCGCGGGCCCCCCGGTGCCGGGCTCCGCGGCGGGCGCGCACCCCGGCCCCGGCACCGGGACCGGCTCGTTCGCGGGGCGCGAACCGGACAGTGGTCCCACGCACGGGTGTCTCTCCCTGCGCGCGGGCCCAGTTCCCCTTAATCTTCCCCGCATGGCTGCGGCTCAGGGACGACTGTCGGACGGCGCTGGGGGAATGGACGATGCCAAGGAGGGGGACCAAGATGCGAAGGAGACTGCTCCGTTGCCGTTCCGGGCCGCCGTCGACGCGCTGAAGGGGGCCCGGCTGCGGCCGGAGATCGAGATCGACCCGACGCGTCCGCCACAGCGCCTGGCCCCGTACTCGTACGCCTTGGAGGCCGCGGTCGTCGCCGAGGACGAGGATCTCGCGGACGGCCGGCTGGTCCTGCTGCACGACCCGGCGGGGCACGAGGCCTGGCAGGGCGCCTTCCGCCTGGTGACACTGATCCGCGCCGAGCTGGAGCCGGAGATGGCCGCCGACCCGCTCCTCCCCGACGTCTCCTGGTCGTGGCTGACCGGCGCGCTCCAGGCCCGCGGTCTGTCGTACGGCGAGCCGAGCGGCACCGTCACCCGGGCGAGCTCGCACTACTTCGGGGGGCTGTCCGAGCGTCCGTCCGCGTCCCAGATCGAGATCCGCGCCTCCTGGACACCGCGCGAGGGCCTGGGCGGCGTGCCGGACACGGGCGCGCATCTCGCCGCCTGGTGCGATCTGCTCTGCCAGATCGCGGGCCTGCCGCCGGCCGGACCGGGCGACGCCTCGGTGGTGACGCTGCCGCAGCGGCGGGGGCCCCAGTCACGCTGAACCCGCGGCGGTGACCGTGCGCCGAGGACCCACCGAGCCGCCCACCGCACCACCGTCCGCCCGCCGCACCACTCGCCCGCCGCCCGCTCGCCCCGCCACCCGCACCGCCCGCCGCGTCACCTCACCGTCCGGCTCCGGGCAGCCGAGCACCCACCGCCCCCACGCAGGGCGGCACTTTCTTGTGCGCGGGCTGTCGTGAGAACCGTGCACGCACACCTGCGCGAGCACCGCACGCCTTGCCGGGTTCTTACCGAGGCTTTGTCGATACGGCCACTTTCAGCCGTGTCGTGACAGGGAACGACTCGGTTCGATCTTCGGATGATCGATCGCGTGTCCGAATTGCACGGATTGTTACTCACCAAATCGTGATCATTCTCTAAAGGAGAACGGGTTTGGTGCCGAAGACGTCTGTGACCTTGAAAGCACGGTTCGTCCCGGCTTCATCCCCAGAGCCGGTCCCGTCCCGCACCCCAGGAGGCCTGGTGTCCGTTCTCCTCGAGCAGCCCGCAAGCCTGGTCGCCTACCGCCCGAACAAGCCGACCGCCATGGTGGTCGTGGCCGACCCACGGGTCCGTTCCACCGTCACACGCCACCTCTGGGCGCTCGGTGTGCGCGACGTCATCGAGGCGTCGTCCGTCGCGGAGGCCCGTCCCCGAATCGGCAACCCGCGCGACATCTGTGTCGCCGACGTCCATCTTCCCGACGGCAGCGGGCTCACCCTGCTGTCCGAGACCCGGGCCGCCGGCTGGCCCAACGGCCTCGCCCTGTCCGCCGCCGACGACATCGGCGCCGTACGCAACGCCCTCGCGGGCGGCGTCAAGGGCTATGTCGTCACCGGCACCCGCACCAACGTCGGGCTCCCCACCCGGCCCGGTGCCGCGCCCATCGGCTCGGCCGCCGCCCGTATGCACCGCCGCCCCCCGGGTGCCCCGAGCCACCCGGGCGGCTACCGCGAGCTCTCCGGCCGTGAGGTCGAGGTGCTCCGGCTGGTCGCGGAGGGCCAGTCGAACAAGGCCATCGGAGTCTCGATGGGCCTGTCCGCGCTGACCGTCAAGAGCCACCTCGCCCGCATCGCCCGCAAGCTCGGCACGGGCGACCGCGCCGGCATGGTGGCGGTGGCCCTGCGGACGGGGATCATCCACTGACCCGCGTACGGGAACGCCCAGCCGCACCCCGCCCACCCGTTCGTGAACGCGATCTTTCACCGACCTGACTGGTTTACGACCCTCATACGCCCGTCGACGGAACGTTCCGTCGGCGGGCGTAGTCCATACACGGATACCCTTGACAGGTGACCGACGCCCAAGAGACCGCAGAAGACAGCTCACTGCGAACCACCGGAGGCGGCCCTCCGGACGACGTCGAATCGGCGCCGATCCCTTTGCTTGAGCCCCGAGAGGGCATTCCGCCCGTCGTCGCCGACGAGACCTCGCTCGCCGAGGTGATCGCCGCGTTCGCCGCTGGGTCCGGCCCCCTGGCCGTCGACGCCGAACGCGCGTCCGGCTACCGGTACGGCCAGCGCGCCTACCTGGTGCAGCTGCGCCGCGAGGGCGCGGGCAGCGCCCTGATCGATCCCGTGGCCTGCCCCGACCTGTCGGGCCTCGGCGAGGCCGTCTCCGGGGTGGAGTGGGTCCTGCACGCCGCCACCCAGGACCTGCCCTGCCTGCGGGAGATAGGCATGGTCCCGACGCGGCTCTTCGACACCGAGCTGGCAGGCCGTCTGGCCGGGTTCCCCCGGGTGGGCCTCGGCGCGATGGTCGAGAGCGTCCTCGGCTTCGTCCTGGAGAAGGGACACTCCGCGGTCGACTGGTCCACACGCCCCCTCCCGGAGCCGTGGCTGCGCTACGCCGCGCTCGACGTGGAGTTGCTCGTCGACCTGCGCGACGCGCTGGAGAAGGAGCTCGACCGGCAGGGCAAGCTGGAGTGGGCGCAGCAGGAGTTCGACGCGATCGCACAGGCCGAGCCGGCGCCGCCGCGCAAGGACCCCTGGCGCCGTACGTCCGGGATGCACAAGGTGCGCCGCCGCCGTCAGATGGCGGTCGTACGGGAGCTGTGGGAGACCCGGGACCGGATCGCCCAGCGCCGCGACATCTCGCCGGGCAAGGTCCTCGGGGACGCGGCGATCGTCGAGGCCGCGCTCTCCCTGCCGCTCAATGTGCAGGCCCTGTCCGCGCTGAACGGCTACGGGCACCGCATGGGGCGGCGCCAGCTGGAGCAGTGGCAGGCCGCGGTCGACCGCGCCAAGGCACTGCCCGACACCGAGCTCCCGCAGCCGGGGCAGCCGGTGACCGGCCCGCCGCCGCCGCGCGCCTGGGCCGACAAGGACCCCGCCGCCGCGGCCCGGCTCTCCGCCGCGCGCGCCGCCGTGTCGGCGCTGGCCGAGCAGCTCAACATGCCGCAGGAGAACCTGATCACCCCGGACACCGTGCGCCGGGTGTGCTGGGAGCCGCCGACGACGCCGGACCCGGAGTCCGTGGCCGCCGCGCTCGCCGGGTACGGAGCCCGGCCCTGGCAGGTCGAACAGGTGGCACCGGTACTGGTGACCTCCCTGTCCGCGGAGGACTAGACCGCGAGCCGCACGAGATCCCGGCCCGCGCTCCCCTCGGGGGGCGCGGGCCCGCTCAGCACCCCACCCACCCGCTCCCGCCCCGCACACGGCCCGCCCTTCTCGCGCCGCCCGGCCCGGCAGCCTTCTTCGCACCGCGCGCCGTCCCCCGTTCTCGCCGCGAACCCCGGCCCGGCTGCCCGCACCGGGCCACGCGTACCCTCCACAACCGCACCCTCCACCCGCGCCGTTCACCCGCCCGGCTCCACGCGGGCCGGCAACGCCCTTCAGCGCTCCCGGAGGGCCTCGCGAACCGGAACAGCGACGTCGATATCACGCCAAGATCTCCGGCGGGACCGCACGGCGGACGTGGCGGAAGGACGAGCCCCTCCTCGTCGCGGGCGACCCCTCCGCACGGGACCGCCGGCCCCGATCGCGAGCCCGGCCCCCGGAAACCGCCCCGTTCCCGTGTGACGTTCGCCGCTCCCGGCGCCGGGACTGGGCAGGGTGGTTACTCGTAAGTAGCATGGGGCCGGTGAGCGCGCGCTCAGGCGTGTGCGCCGCGCAGCAGTGCCATCCCGCATCTGGAGGAGAGCCATCGTGCCTCGTACCGTCAGGGACGTCGTCTTCGTCGACGGCGTCCGCACCCCGTTCGGCAAGGCGGGCCCGAAGGGCATCTACCACGAGACCCGCGCCGACGACCTCGTCGTGAAGGCCATCCGGGAGCTGCTGCGCCGCAACCCGGGCCTCGACCCGAAGAAGATCGACGAGGTCGCCATCGCGGCGACCACGCAGATCGGTGACCAGGGTCTGACGCTGGGCCGCACGGCCGGCATCCTCGCCGGGCTCCCCCAGTCGGTCCCGGGCTACTCCATCGACCGCATGTGCGCGGGTGCGCTGACCGCCGTCACCACCACCGCCGGCTCCATCGCCTTCGGCGCGTACGACGCCGTCATCGCCGGTGGTGTCGAGCACATGGGCCGCCACCCGATGGGCGAGGGCGTGGACCCGAACCCGCGGTTCGTCAGCGAGAAGCTGGTCGACGAGTCCGCCCTCTTCATGGGCATGACCGCCGAGAACCTGCACGACCGCTACCCCACGATCACCAAGCAGCGCGCCGACGAGTACGCGGTGCGCTCGCAGGAGAAGGCCGCCAAGGCGTACGCCAACGGCAAGATCCAGCAGGACCTGGTGCCCGTCTCGGTGCGCAACACCAACGCGGAGGTCGGTGAGACGGGCTGGGGCCTGGTCACCGCCGACGAGCCGATGCGCCCGGGCACGACGCTGGAGAACCTGGCGAACCTCAAGACGCCCTTCCGCGTCCACGGCCGGGTCACCGCGGGCAACGCGGCCGGTCTCAACGACGGTGCGACCGCGTCGATCATCGCCTCCGAGGACTTCGCCCGCGAACACGACCTGCCGGTGCGGATGCGTCTGGTCTCGTACGCCTTCGCGGGCGTCGAGCCGGAGGTCATGGGCTACGGCCCGATCCCGGCCACCGAGAAGGCCCTCGCCAAGGCCGGTCTGTCGATCGAGGACATCAACCTCTTCGAGATCAACGAGGCCTTCGCCGTCCAGGTCCTCGCGTTCCTGGAGCACTACGGCATCGCCGACGACGACGCGCGCGTCAACCAGTACGGCGGCGCCATCGCCTACGGCCACCCCCTCGCCTCCTCCGGCGTCCGTCTGATGACGCAGCTGGCCCGCCAGTTCGAGGAGCAGCCGGAGGTCCGTTACGGCCTCACCACCATGTGCGTCGGCTTCGGCATGGGCGCCACGGTGATCTGGGAGAACCCGCACCACAAGGACGCCGGAGGCGACAAGTGAGCACCACCGAACTCCTCAAGGGCGCGGCCGAGCTTTTCCCCGACGAGGTCGTGACGTCCGCGAACGTACGTCACCTGGACCTGCCGTTCGGTGCGGGCCGCTTCGCGCTCATCACCCTCGACAACGGCTTCGACCACACCAAGCCGACCACCTTCGGCCCGGCCTCGCTGGCGAACCTGAACGCCGCGATCGACCAGGTCGAGAAGGAGGCGGCGGCCGGCGAGATCGTCGGTGCCGGCGTCACCGGCAAGCCGTTCATCTTCGCCGTCGGCGCCGACCTCAAGGGCGTCGAGCTGCTGAAGAGGCACGAGGACGCGCTCGCCATCGGCAAGGGCGGCCACGAGGTCTTCAAGCGGCTGTCCACGCTCGCGGTGCCGACCTTCGCCTACTACAACGGCGCGGCGATGGGCGGTGGCGTCGAGGTCGGTCTGCACTGCTCGTACCGCACGGTCTCCGCGGCCCTGCCGGCCTTCTCCCTTCCCGAGGTCTTCCTCGGCCTGGTCCCGGGCTGGGGCGGCTGCACGCTGCTGCCGAACCTGATCGGTGCCGACAAGGCCGTCTCGGTCGTCATCGAGAACTCGCTGAACCAGAACAAGCAGCTCAAGGGCGCGCAGGTCTACGAACTGGGCATCGCGGACGCCCTGTTCGAGGGTGCGGACTTCCTGGAGCAGTCGCTGCTGTGGACGGCGGCCGTCCTCAAGGGCGAGATCGTCGTCGAGCGCCCGGAGATCGACCGCGGCGAGGCCTGGGACCAGGCCGTCGCCCGGGGCCGCTTCATCGCGGACGGCAAGGTGCACGGGGCGGCTCCGGCCGCGTACCGCGCGCTGGAGATCATCGAGGCGGCCAAGGACGGCGACCTCCAGAAGGGGTACGACGCCGAGGACGTGGCGCTCGCCGACCTGATCATGGGCGGTGAACTGCGCTCCGGCATCTACGCGTTCAACCTGGTCCAGAAGCGCGCCAAGCGCCCGGCCGGTGCCCCGGACAAGTCCCTGGCCCGTCCGGTCACCAAGGTCGGCGTCGTGGGCGCGGGCCTGATGGCCTCGCAGCTCGCCCTGCTCTTCCTGCGCCGCCTCGAAGTGCCCGTCGTCCTGACGGACATCGACCAGGAGCGCGTCGACAAGGGCGTGGGCTACGTCCACGCGGAGATCGACAAGCTGCTCTCGAAGTCCCGTATCAACCAGGACAAGGCCAACCGCCTCAAGGCCCTGGTCTCCGGCGTGCTGGACAAGGCCGAGGGCTTCTCCGACGCCGACTTCATCATCGAGGCCGTCTTCGAGGAGATCGGCGTCAAGCAGCAGGTGTTCGCGGAGGTCGAGGCGGTCGCCCCGGCGCACGCGATCCTCGCCACCAACACCTCCTCGCTGTCGGTCAGCGAGATGGCGTCGAAGCTGAAGAACCCCGAGCGGGTCGTCGGTTTCCACTTCTTCAACCCCGTCGCGATCCTCCCGCTCCTGGAGATCGTGCGCGGCGAGCAGACGGACGACGCCTCGCTCGCCACGGCGTTCGCCGTCGCCAAGAAGCTGAAGAAGACCGCGGTGCTCGTGAAGGACGCCCCGGCGTTCGTCGTGAACCGCATCCTCACCCGCTTCATGGGCGAGATCCAGAACGTGATCGACGAGGGCACGCCGGTCGCGGTCGCGGAGAAGGCGGTCGAGCCCCTGGGCCTGCCGATGTCCCCGCTGGTCCTCCTGGAGCTGGTCGGTCCCGCGATCGGTCTGCACGTCTCGGAGACCCTCAACCGGGCCTTCCCGGACCGTTTCACGGTCTCCGCGAACCTCGCGGCGGTCGTCAAGGCGGGCAAGCGCGGCTTCTACGTCTACTCCGCCGAGAACGGCTTCAAGCCGGAGCTGGACCCCGAGGTCGCCGCGCTCCTCCAGCAGGGCGAGGTCGTCCTCACCGAGGAGCAGGTCCGTGGCCGCGTCCTGGACGCCGTCGCCCAGGAGATCGGGCTCATGCTCGACGAGGGTGTCGTCGCCGAGGCGCAGGACATCGACCTCTGCCTGATCACCGGTGCGGGCTGGCCCTTCCACCTGGGCGGTCTCACTCCGTACCTGGACCGTGAGGGTGTCTCCGAGCGGGTGAACGGGAAGCGGTTCCTGGAGACGGGCGTGGCTTCCGTCCCCGCGTAGGCGCTCCGCTGTTCTTCCCGGGTGCCCCGTACGCCTTCCTGGTGTGCGGGGCACCCGTGCGTTCGCGCTCCCCGGGCGCCCCGGGCGCTTCTGCGGGTGCGGGTGGTGGGGGCTGGGCGCGCCGTTCCCCGCGCCCCTGAGGGGCGCTCCTGACGGCCGGCGTTCGAGGACCAGGCCGTTCGGGCCGACGGGTGAGGCGCGGTCAGACCGGGCGCCATGCCTCCAGGGCCAGGCCCGGTTCGTCCTTGCGGCGGGTCAGCAGCAGTTCCTGCGTGCCCGGCGTGAGGGCGGCCGCCACCACACGCCCGTCCTCGTCCCGCGTCATCGACACCGTCGCGTCGGCGGGCAGCCGGGGGCCCGACTCCGTCCACCACGCCCCCGCCGACTCCTGCTCGGTCGGATAGGCGGCGAACGATATCCGTCCGCTGGCGGAGCGCTGCGCGAGCAGCGTGCAGTCGTGGCCGTCGAGTTCGCAGCGGATGACGGACACGGGACCGGGTCCGACGGACGGCAGCAGCGGTACGGGCTTGGCACCCGGCCGCCAGGCGCACAGTTCACCCGCCTCGTCGGTGTAGAAGAGCGTGCTGGACTCGGGGGACGTGGCGAGCGCGCGGAGGGTGCCGGGACGTACCGACGCCTCCAGCGCCTCCTCCATGGCCGGTCGCGCGCCCGGCTCCTCCTGGCGCCAGTGCAGGATCCCGTCCGGGACGGCCGCGAACAGCTCGACGAGCCCGGACTCCCCCGTCACGGCCGCCAGATCCCGTACGTCGCTTCCTCCGAGGTCGCGCCACGGGTCCCAGCCGCCCTTCTCCTTCTGGGCGACCATGCCGACCCCGCCGCCCTTGGTGCGCACGAAGACGTGGGCGCGGCCCCGGCCGTCGACCGCCACCGCCGGATCGCCGGTCCGGTCACCCTTCTTGTCGGGGTGTCCGATCGGCGTCCAGTCGAGGGCGGACAGCCGTGGGCGGAAGTGCGTGGAGTGGACGAGCCCCGACTCCCCGGTCACCGTCGGGCGCCAGGAGACGAGGTGGGTGTAGCCGTCGGGGCCCTGGCCGACCGCGAGCACGGGGTGCAGACGCTGGTCGCCGCCGACCGTGCGCGCGGGGTCCCAGGAACCGCCGGGCCCGCGCTCCGCCCGGCAGAGGACGGCGGTGTCCGACAGCAGGTACACACTGAGCCTGCCGTCGCGACCGCGTCTGAGCCATTCGCCGTTCACCGGTTCACTCTAAGCCGGGGCCCCGTGGCTCTCGCCAGGGGCCCGGCAGCCGTCCGTGGGGCGACGGCGGTTCGTGCGACCCTGGCCCCCATGGACGACCCCCTGCTCGTGATCATCGACGGTGCCAATGTCGTCGGCTCCGTGCCCGACGGCTGGTGGCGCGACCGCCGGGGAGCCGCGGAGCGCTTGCGGGACCGGCTCGCCCGGGAGGGGCTGCCGGGACACGACGGACCGGTGGAACTCGTCCTCGTGGTCGAGGGCGCGGCCAGGGGCGTGGAGCCGGTGGCGGGAGTACGGGTCGAGGCTGCCCCCGGCAGCGGGGACGACCGCATCGTGGAGCTGGTGGAGGAGGCCCGTGACCGTCCCCGCCTGGTCGTCACGGCCGACCGTGAACTGCGGCGCAGGGTCACCGCGGCGGGGGCCGGGGTGACGGGGCCGAGGGCGGTACGGGACGGGGCGTGAACCGTACGGCCGGGCACGGCTGCGAGCACGGGGACGGCGGCGGTCGCGGGGCGACTCGGTGCGGTCCGGCCCCGTGGGCCGTCCTGAGTCCCTGACGCCCGTACGCGGCCCGCCGGCGCCCTCCCACCCGGCGGCCGGGGCCCGATGACACCCCGAGCCCGCGGGCGGCCCGACGGCGCCCTGAGGCCCGTACGCGGCCCGTTGGCGGTCCGGGCCCGCCGCGCGGTGCGGCGACGCCCCCCGCGGCACGAGGTCAGTCCTGGGCGTCCGTACGTGTGTACAGCACCGCCCCGTCGACGGTGCCCGCCACCTCGTACCCCTCGGCCAGCAGCCGGCGCAGCGACGGCACCCGGTCCGGCGCGTACTGCCGGCCGCGGGAGTCGTCGACGACGAGGACCGGCGGGCGGGTCGCCAACTCCGCCCGGAACACCGGCCAGGCGCCCTCGACGGCGTACTTCTCGCCGACCTCGGGACCGTCGCGGCCGCCGCTGTAGTTGGTGAGGAGACCGGCGGTCAGATAGCGGGTGGCGGGGGCACGGCCCGCCAGCCAGTACGTCTCCGGGTGCATGCCCCAGACGAGGACGCGGTCCCCGGGCCGGGTGCGGTGGGCGAGGGCGGCGGCGAGGCGCTGGGAGTGGGCGAGTTCGGGGCGCGGCGCGAGCAGCCCCCAGGCCAGGAACAGCGCACAGCAGCAGGCCGAGGTCAGCGCCGCGGTCGACAGACGCTCGCGGGGCAGGTTCTGTAGCGCCGCGGTCGCCAACAGCACCGCGGACGGGATGAGTTGCAGGTAGTAGTGGCCGAAGAAATGGAAACCGGTCAGCACGGCCGCCGTCGACGAGCCGAGCCACAGCCACAGGTCGGCCGAGCCCGTGCGGGCGACCCGCAGCGCCCGGAGGACCGGCGGGATCAGCCCCGCGCAGGCCACCGCCAGGATCGCCGCGTTGACCAGCCCCCGGCCCAGGACGTGGAGTTCCGAGCCGGTGAAGGAGGCGTAGGCGCCCGAGCCGGTGACGGTCCAGAACAGCAGGCCCGCCGGGTCGGTGAGCAGGGCCACGGCGGCCGGCGGGGCGAGGGCCCCGACCCCCGTCCGCAGCAGGCCCCTGCGGGGGAACTCCGCGTGCCGCCACAGCAGCCAGAGCACCGGGACGAGTACGGCCGCGCCGGTCTGCTTGACCAGGAAGGAGCAGGCGACCGCGACGCCAGCCCCGCCCCAGCGGCCCCGGTCGGCGCACCACATCGCGGCGGCCGTGCAGGGCAGTATGAACACCTCGAAGGTGGCGGCCTGCGCGTCCTCGGGGTTGAGCCCGATCGACACCAGCGCGTACAGCACCCCCGCCGTGCGTCCGGCCCGGTCGCCCCAGCGGCGCCTGGCCAGGGAGGCCAGCAGCACGGCCGTCGACAGCTGGGCCACCACCGCCAGCACCCTGACCGGGGTCAGCGAGCCGGAGCCGAACACCGCGAACGCGCCTTCGTACAGCCACGGCACGAGGGGCGGCTTGCGGTCCACGACCGTCCGGTACAGCTCTCCCCCGCCCGCCAGTATCCGCGCCTGCACGGCGAGATAGCCCTCGTCCGGGCTCCACAGGGGCCCCACGAAAGAGGGCACCCGGGTGAGGGCGACCAGCACCGTGAGGACGGGAAGCAGCCGTCTCCAGTAGCCGCCGCCCGGCAGCCGGGACCCGGTGGCGGTGCGTGGTGTGTCCAGGAGCCCGGCGCGCATACGGTGCACGCTATCCGGCTACGCACTCCCTACCGAAGCGGGACATACGGGACCGGAGTCGTCGAGGGCGAGCCGGTCACGGCCCGTGCGGTCCCGGCGTCTTCCCCGTCCCGCCCTGCTCGGCCTTCCGCTGGAGCCCCAGGCGGCTGTGCGAGCGTCCGTACAGGAAGTAGACGACGCAGCCGACCGCCATCCAGATCAGGAACCGCAGCCAGGTCTCCGCGGGCAGGTTCAGCATCAGCCACAGCGAGGCGAGCACCGACAGCGCCGGGACCAGCGGCACCAGCGGGGTGCGGAAGGCGCGGTGCAGGTCGGGGCGGGTGTGGCGGAGGATGATGACGCCGGTCGCGACGACGACGAAGGCGAAGAGCGTGCCGATGTTGACCAGTGCGGCGAGTTCGCTCAGGCTCGTGAAGCCCGCGAGGATCGCGATGATCACGCCGAGCAGGATGGTCGGCCGGTGCGGGGTACGGAACCTCGGGTGGACGTGGGAGAAGAACCGCGGCAGCAGCCCGTCGCGGCTCATCGCGAAGAAGACCCGGGTCTGCCCGAGGAGAAGGATCATGCAGACCGTGGTCAGTCCGACGGCGGCGCCGAAGCTGATCACGCCCGCGTACCAGGGGTGCCCGGTCGCCTTGAAGGCGTCGGCGAGCGGCGCGTCGATCGACAGCCGGGTGTACTTCTGCATGCCCGTGACGACGATCGAGACGGCGACGTAGAGCGCGGTGCAGATGAACAGCGAGCCGAGGATGCCGCGCGGCATGTCCCGCTGCGGGTTCTTGGTCTCCTCGGCCGCGGTGGCCACGACGTCGAAGCCGATGAAGGCGAAAAAGACGACGGAGGCGGCGGTGAAGATGCCCATCACACCGAAGCTGGAGGGCGTGTAGCCGGACAGCAGCTGGATGAGCGGGGCCTGGAGACTGTTGCCCGCCTTCTGCGGCTGCGCCTTGGGGATGAACGGCTCGTAGTTGTCGCCGACGATGAAGAAGGCGCCCGCGACGATCACGATCAGCACGACGGTGACCTTGATGGCGACGACGACCGTGGTGACCCGGGCGGACAGCTTCACGCCGATGACCAGGATCGCGGTGAGCACCAGCACCAGCGCGGCGGCGAGGACGTCGAACCCGAACCCGGTGGCCCCGTCCCGCCCACTGAGGGAGGCGGGCAGATGCCAGCCGGCGTTGTCCAGCAGCGAGCGCACGTACCCGGACCAGCCGACCGCCACCACCGCCGTGCCGAGCGCGAACTCCAGCACCAGGTCCCAGCCGATGATCCAGGCCGGCAGTTCGCCGAGCGAGGCGTACGAGAAGGTGTAGGCGGACCCCGCCACCGGGACCGTGGACGCGAACTCGGCGTAGCACAGCGCGGCCAGGCCGCAGACGATGCCCGCCACGACGAACGCCAGCGAGACCCCGGGGCCCGCGTTCTCCTTGGCGACCTTGCCGGTGAGCACGAAGATGCCGGTGCCGATGATGACACCGACGCCGAAGACGGTGAGGTCCAGAGCGGACAGCGACTTCCTGAGTGCGTGCTCCGGCTCCTCGGTGTCCAGGATCGACTGTTCGATCTTCTTGGTCCTGAAGAGGTTGCTGCTCACGGGGCCTACCTCCACGCTTGACGTCCTCGACATGATCGAGGGGGCGTGTACGGCGGATGCCCCGGCGTGGACGGGTTCACGCGAACGGGCCGGTTCCACCACCCGTACAGGGTGCTGGAACCGGCCCGATGGGCCTGCTGCCCGGGCGTCAGTCGCGCGCGGGCTCCACCGAGTCCACGGCGTGCGCGGACGTGCGCTCGAAGCGCCCGTCGAGCTTGGAGACGAGGCCGGTGACCTGCCGGGCGATGTCCGGGGCGGTCAGACCGATCTCCGTCATGACCTCGGCGCGGGAGGCGTGGTCGAGGAAGCGCGGCGGGATGCCGAAGTCGCGCAGCGGGACGTCGACGCCCGCGTCGCGCAGGGCCTGCGCGATCGACGAGCCGACCCCGCCGACGCGCGAGTTGTCCTCGACGGTGACGACCACCCGGTGCTGCTCGGCGAGGGGCGCCATGGCCTCGTCGACCGGCTTGACCCAGCGCGGGTCGACGACGGTCGTGGTGATGCCCTGCTTGTCGAGCAGACCGGCGATCTCCAGGCACATCGGCGCGAGCGCGCCGACCGAGACGAGCAGGACGTCCGGGATGTCGGTACCGGCCTCCCGCAGGACGTCCATGCCGCCGATCCGGCCCACGGCGGGCACGGCCGGGCCGACCGCGCCCTTGGAGAAGCGGACCACCGTCGGCGCGTCGTCGACCTCGACGGCCTCGCGCAGCTGGGCGCGGACCTGGTCGGCGTCGCGCGGTGCGGCGAGCCGGAGGCCGGGGACGACCTGGAGGATCGACATGTCCCACATGCCGTTGTGCGAGGCGCCGTCGGTGCCGGTGACGCCCGCGCGGTCGAGGACGAAGGTGACACCGCACTTGTGCAGGGCCACGTCCATCAGGACCTGGTCGAAGGCGCGGTTGAGGAAGGTCGCGTAGACGGCGAAGACGGGGTGCAGGCCGCCGGTGGCGAGGCCGGCCGCGGAGACGGCGGCGTGCTGCTCGGCGATGCCGACGTCGTACACCCGCTTGGGGAAGGCCTTGGCGAACTTGTCCAGGCCGACCGGCTGGAGCATGGCGGCCGTGATGGCGACGATGTCCTTGCGCTCCTGGCCCAGCTTGACCATCTCCTCGCCGAAGACGGAGGTCCAGTCGGCACCGGAGGAGGCGATCGGCAGGCCCGTGTCGGGGTGGATCTTGCCGACGGCGTGGAAACGGTCGGCCTCGTCCTGGAGGGCCGGCTGGTAGCCGCGGCCCTTCTCGGTGAGGCAGTGCACGATGACCGGGCCGCCGAAGCGCTTGGCGCGGGCCAGCGCCGACTCCAGGGCCTCGATGTCGTGGCCGTCGATCGGGCCGACGTACTTCAGGCCGAGGTCCTCGAACATGCCCTGCGGGGCGATGAAGTCCTTGAGGCCCTTCTTGGCGCCGTGCAGCGTCTCGTAGAGCGGCTTGCCGACGACCGGCGTGCGCTCCAGGAGGTCCTTGCCGCGGGCCAGGAAGCGCTCGTAGCCGTCCGTGGTGCGCAGGGTCGCCAGGTGGTTCGCGAGGCCGCCGATCGTAGGGGCGTACGAACGCTCGTTGTCGTTGACGACGATCACCAGCGGACGGTCCTTGGCGTCCGCGATGTTGTTCAGCGCCTCCCAGGCCATGCCGCCGGTGAGGGCGCCGTCACCGATGACGGCGACCACGTGGTCGTTTTTGCCGAGCACCTCGTTGGCCTTCGCCAGGCCGTCGGCCCAGCCGAGGACCGTCGAGGCGTGCGAGTTCTCGATCACGTCGTGCTCGGACTCGCCCTGCGAGGGGTAGCCGGACAGGCCGCCCTTCATCTTCAGCTTGGAGAAGTCCTGACGGCCGGTGAGCAGCTTGTGGACGTAGGACTGGTGACCGGTGTCCCACAGCACCCTGTCCTTGGGCGACTCGAAGACGCGGTGCAGCGCGATGGTGAGCTCCACGACACCGAGGTTGGGGCCGAGGTGGCCGCCGGTCTTGGAGACCGCGTCGACGAGAAAGGTCCTGATCTCGCCGGCCAGCTGATCCAGCTGCTCCAGGCTGAGCCGGTCCAGATCGCGCGGTCCCGTGATGCGGGTCAGCAGCGGCACCCGTGCCTCCTTGCAGGTAGAGCTGTTCGAGCTTTGCCGGGCTTGTCGAGTCTAATGTTCCGCCTTTTCGCCCGACGCCCGGCCCCGGGGGTCCATGTCACCCGTTCGGAGTACCCGGGTGCCCGGGTGCGGACATGACTGTGCCCGGCACCAGTGGTGCCGGGCACGAGTCCGGGAGGGCCGCGACGACGGGCCCTCCCCGTCAGCCGCTACGCGCGCCCGGCCGACTTCTGGGTCTTGCGGGTCACCGCGTCGATGACGACGGTGGCGAGGAGCACACCACCGGTGATCATGTACTGGACCGGCGAGGCGATGCCCTGCAGGGCCAGGCCGTACTGGATCGAGACGATGACCAGCACACCGAGCAGCGCGTTCCAGGTGCGGCCACGGCCGCCGAAGAGGCTGGTGCCACCGATGACGGCCGCCGCGATGGCGTTCATCAGCAGGTCACCGCCGCCCGCGCCCTGGTTGGCGGAGGCGATCTTCGAGGCGATGAACAGACCGCCGATGGCGGCGAAGGTACCGGAGATCGCGAAGACCGAGATCCGGACCATCTCGACGTTGATACCGGCACGCCGGGAGGCCTCGACGCTGCCACCGAGCGCGAAGATCTTCCGGCCGTACGCGGTACGGCGGAGCACGAAGTCCGTGACCAGCAGCACCGCGATGAAGATCACCACGGCCAGCGGGAGACCCTTGTACTGGTTGTACGTGATCGCCACGGCGAAGGCGACGACCGCCAGCAGCACGGTACGCAGGATCGTCTCGCTCAGCGGCCGGGACGGGACGCCCGCGGCCTCACGGCGCTTGTTGCCGTAGAACGAGGTCAGGAAGAACACCGCGGTGACGCCGATGGCGAGCACGTAGGCGGCGGCCACATCGGTGAAGTAGTAGCTGGTCAGCTTGGCCACGAGGCCTTCGCTGTCCAGGTTGATGGTGCCGCTGCTGCCGAGGATCTGGAGCATGAAGCCGTTCCAGAACAGCAGACCCGCCAGCGTGACGGCGAAGGCCGGCACACCGATGCGCGCGAAGACGAAGCCGTGGATCGCGCCGGCGACCGTGCCGGTGAGGATGGCGAGCACGAAGGCCAGCCACTCGTTCATGCCGTGCGTGACGTTCAGCACCGCGAAGGCCGCGCCCGCGACACCGGAGACCGAGCCGACCGACAGGTCGATCTCACCGAGCAGCAGGACGAAGACGATACCGACCGCGATCATGCCCGTGCCGACCATGGCGACGGAGATGTCGGACAGGTTGCCCGCGGTGAGGAAGTTGGAGTTCAGGCTCTGGAAGATGATCCAGATGATGATGAGGCCGATGACGACCGGCATCGAGCCGAGGTCGCCGGCCTTCATCTTCCGCTTGAACTCGGACACGTATCCCGCGAGGCCCTGCTCGCGGACGAGGAGCCGGGGGTCGACCACGGTGACCGCCGCGGCGGCCGCCTCGGGGTTCTCCACGGCGTGGTCCTCGGGGGTCTCAGAGGTCTTGTCGATGCTCACTTCTGAGCCTCCCCATTGCTGCGCGCCGCACGACGGGTCACGGCGTTCTCCGTGGCGCCCGTGATGGCGGAGATGATCTCTTCCTGCGAGGTCGACTTGACCTCGAAGATGCCGTTGTTGCGCCCGAGGCGCAGGACGGCGACCTTGTCGGCCACGGCCTTGACGTCCGCCATGTTGTGGCTGATGAGGATGACCGCGTGGCCGCGCTCGCGCAGCCGCTCGACCAGGTCGAGGACCTGGGCGGTCTGCTCGACACCGAGGGCCGCGGTGGGCTCGTCGAGGATGACGAGCTTGGGCTCGCCGAGCATCGAACGGGCGATCGCCACGGTCTGGCGCTGACCGCCGGAGAGCGAGGCGATCGGGATACGGACGCTGGGAATGCGGATGGACAGCGTGTCCAGCAGCTCGCGCGAGCGGCGCTCCATCTCGACCTCGTCCAGGATGCCGCGCTTCTTCAGCTCCCGGCCCAGGTAGAGGTTGCCGACGACGTCGATGTTGTCGCAGAGCGCGAGGTCCTGGTAGACGGTCGCGATTCCGAGGCCCTGGGCGTCCTGCGGCTTGTTGATGTGGACGGACTTGCCGTCCCACTCGATGGCGCCTTCATCGATGGGGTGCACACCGGCGATCGTCTTCACCAGCGTGGACTTTCCGGCACCGTTGTCGCCCACCAGGGCGACCACTTCGCCGGCGTGGACCTCAAGCTCGACATCGGTGAGCGCCTGGACGGCACCGAATCGCTTGGAGACCCCGCGCAACGCCAGAACAGGCGTAGCGGACACGTTAACCATCTCCTTCGCCGCCTGACCCGGCGGGAGGTTGTGCAGAAGTTTGTGGAGTGTTCCGTCCGGCGCCCCGCCCTAGCTTTGCGGGGCTGATGGATGCGGGGCGCCGGAGGAGTTCTGGATCACGCAGATCCGGTAAGGGAATTCAGGTCCGAATTCCCTTACGCGGTGGGATACCTGCGGCCGACTACTTGATGCCGAGCGCGTCGCACTTCGCCTTGTAGGCGCCCGTGCAGATGTCGCTGACCGTGTAGACGCCGTCCTTGAGGACGGTGTCCTTGATGTTGTCCTTGGTCAGCGAGGTGACCGGGACGAGCACCGAGGGGACGGCCTTCGTGGTGGGGCTGTCGACCTTGTCCTTGGCGACCGTGGAGAGCGACTTGCCCTGGGCGAGCGCGACGGCCATCTCGGCGGCGGCGTCGGCCTCGGGGGCGTACGGCTTGTAGACGCTCATGAACTGCTCACCCGCGAGGATGCGCTGCACACCCGCGAGCTCGGCGTCCTGGCCGGTGACCGGGACGGAGAGACCGGCGGCCTTGAGGGCGGTGATGATACCGCCGGCCATGCCGTCGTTGGCGGAGTAGACGCCGACGATGTTCTTCTTGCCGAGGGCGGTGATGGCGCCCTCCATGTTGGCGTTGGCGTTCTCCGGCTTCCAGTCCTTGGTGTCGTACTCCTTGCCGACGTTCACCTTGCCGTCGAGGACGGAGTGGGCTCCGGCCTTGAACTGGGCGGCGTTCGGGTCGGTGGACGACCCGTTCATCATCACGATCTTGCCGGACTTGGCCTTCGAGCCGAGGGCCTGGAGAAGGGCCTCACCCTGGGTCTTGCCGACCGTCGTGTTGTCGAACGAGGTGTAGGCGTCGATCGGACCCTGCGCGAGACGGTCGTAGGCCACGACCGGGATGCCGGCGTCCTTGGCCTTCTGGACCGAGCTCTTGATGGCCGCGGCGTCCACAGCGTCGACGATCAGGACGTCCACCTTGTTGGTGACCATCGTGTCGACCTGCTGGTTCTGCGTGCTGGCGTCCTGCTTGGCGTTGGCGTAGACGACCTCGCCCTTGTTGTTCGTGAGCTCCTTGATCTTCTTCTCGATCAGGGGCTTGTCGAACTTCTCGTAACGCGCGGTCTGGTTCTCGGGAAGGAGCAGACCGACCTTGATCGCGTCGCCCTTCTTGGTGGAGCTGGAGCTGGAGCTGTCGCTCTTGTCGCTGGACTCCTTGGCACTGCCACAGGCGGCCAGCGAGACGGCCATCGCACCAGCGGCAACGGCAACGGCGGCACGACGCATACGCGTGTTCACTTCAGAAACCTCCCTGACGAGGCCGCGTCGTTGCGGCCGAGGTGGCTGGAAGTCAACTCGGCCACACGTGCGACGTCAAGAAGTAAATACTTAACGAGATGGCAACGGTGCCATGCGTTCTCTAAGTGAAGGCAGGGGTAACGGCGGACAGCGATCCGTCCAAAAGGGTCGAATCGCCCATCTCGCTGAGTGCGAGCGCGAGCGCCCCGAGAACCTCCGCGCGGCCGCCAAGTGCCCCTGGAAGCACCGACAGTTGGCGGGCCGCACTGGGGATCGCATAGCGCCCGACGGACTCCCTGATGGGCCCCAGGACGAGTTCGCCGGCCTCGGCGAGATCACCGCCGAGCACCACTCTGCTCGGGTTGAGCAGATTGCAGAGATTCGCCACACCACTCCCGATATGACGTCCGACGTCGGCGATGACCCGCCGGCAGCCCGGGTCACCGTCACGGGCCAGCCTGACCACGCCCTCCATGGTCAGATCGGTGCCGTGACTCGACTGCAGGAGCGGCAGCACGTACCGGGCCGCCGTGAAGGTCTCCAGGCAGCCCCGGTTGCCGCAGCGGCAGACCGGGCCCGATTCGTCGAGGGTGATGTGCCCTATCTCACCGGCCGTGCCGCCCGGCCCGCGGTAGATCTTGCCGCTGATCACCAGGCCCGCGCCGACACCGCTCGCGACCTTGATGTACGCCAGGTCCCTGACCCCGCGGCCACTGCCCCAGACCAGTTCCCCGAGCGCGCCCAGATTGGCGTCGTTGTCCACGTACACGGGCACGCCGAGCCGCCCCCGCAGCTCCTCGGCGGGCCGCGCGCCGGTCCAGCCCGGCAGGATCGAGGTGGACCCCAGGGTCCCCGACTCGACGTCGATCGGGCCGGGCACCCCGAGCCCCACGCCCGCGATCTTGGTACGGTCCACCCCGGTCACCGCGATCAGGCGGCTGACCAGCTCTTCCGCCCGGTCGAACCCCTGGGCGGCCGAGGCGTCCACGTCCAGCGGCTCGGACTCCTCGGCCAGCACCTGGTGGGCGAGGTTGCCGATCGCGACGCGCAGATGCGTATGACCGAAGTCGACTCCGATGACGATGCCGGCGTCGCCGCTCAGGGACACGCTGCGGGCCCTGCGGCCACCCGCCGAAGTGGGTGTGACCTCGACCGTTCCGCTGTCCTTCAGCTCCCGGACGATATTGGAAACGGTCGCGGCGGACAGGCCCGTCGTCCTCGCGATCTCCGCCTGCGTGAGCGATCCGGCAAGACGCACCGCTCGCACGACACGCTCCAGATTGGCTCGGTGCAGCGACGACTGCGACCCCGGAGTCTCCATCGACTCATCCACTCCTGCCCTCAGCCGGACGGCCCCGATGCCGCCCGTGTGATCCGGGTCACAGCAGCGGAACCCGGGTCACTTACAAGTTGTGAACTCCAAGCTCCGCTGAACGGGTTACCGCAGTCAAGTCCTTGAGGGAAATCCGGGACGACAAGCCCCGTTCCGTTTCCGTTACCGCCCCGACACACACCCGCCACCCCCGTGGCGGGGGTGGCGGGTGCGCGAGAGGGCCGGATCGTTACTTGAGCGTGGCCGAGGTGAGACCCGCCTGGACCTGCCGCTGGAAGGACAGGTACACGATGAGCATGGGCACCATCGCGATGGTCACGCCCGCGAAGAGCACCGGCAGGTCGGTCGCGTACCCCTGCTGCTGCTGGAGCTGGATGAGCCCCTGGGTCAGGACATATCGCTCCGGATCGGCGCTGGTCTGCGGCTGCATCAGCACGGACGGCAGGATGTACTGGTTCCACTGGCCCAGCACGTTGAAGATGCCGACGCTCAGCAGACCGGGCTTGGCCATCGGCAGCATGACCTGGAAGAAGGCCCGGGAGTGCGAGGCCCCGTCCAGCACCGCCGCCTCGAAGACCGCCGTGGGAAGCGTGCGGAAGAACGAGTGCATGAAGAAGACGGTGAACGGCATCGAGTAGGCGACGTACACCAGGATCAGTCCCTGGTACGTGTTCAACATGTCGAGACGCTTGACCATGAAGAACAGCGGCACCAGGGCGAGGAAGACGGGGAACATGGCCCCGCCGACGAAGAAGTAGTACACGATCCGGTTGCCCGGGAACTCGTAGCGGGCCAGGACGTACGCCGCCATGGAGCCCAGCAGCATGGTCAGCGGGACCGAGAACACCAGCACGATCAGGGTGTTCGCGAAGTAGTCGCCGATGCCCTTGTTCCAGGCCCGCCGGAAGACGTCGAAATCCCAGTGCGAGGGCCAGCCCAGGGCCGAACCGCCGATCTGCGCGTCGGTCTTGAAGGAGCTCAGGACCAGCCACAGCAGCGGCAGGATGATCAGCACGGCCCACAGGACGAGGAACCCGTGCGAGAAGACGTTCAGGGTCATGCCCTCGCTGCGCCGGTCGCCGGGGCGCGCCGGAGTCTTGCCGGCCGTCCGCTGCGGGGGTACGCCGGCGCCGCCGACCTTCGTCGGCTCGGTGATGGGTGCGCTCATAGTCGTCTGTCTCCCGCTCAGAACTCGATGCGCTCGCGGCGGGTGGCGCGCAGCGTGACGACGGACAGGATCAGGGTGAGAAGGAGCATGATGACGCCCATGGCGCAGGCGTAGCCGCTCTTCCCGTAGTAGAGGAAGTTGCGCATCATGACGTTCGCCATGACCTCGCTGTGGTGGTCGGGTCCGCCGCCGTACCCGGTGCCCTGGGTCATCGTCGAGACCAGGACGAACATGTCCATGGCGATGATCCCCAGATAGACCCAGGCGGTCTGCACGGTGTCCCACAGCAGCGGCAGGGTGACCCGGAAGAAGGTGTGCGTGCGGCTCGCGCCGTCGAGCAGCGCGGCCTCGTAGATGTCCCTCGGGATGGACTGCATGGCCGCGGAGAACAGCACCAGATAGAAGCCGACGCCGTGCCAGACGACGACCGCCATCAGGCACCAGATCACCAGGTCGGGCTCGTTCATCCACTCGATCGGATTGTTGCCGTTCTCCAGACCGAGCTTGATCAGGATTCCGTTGAGCAGACCGCCGCTGTCACTGCGGTAGAGCGCTCCGAAGAGCACCGCGACGATGGCGAGGGACAGCACCTGCGGGAAGAAATAGACGATCTTGTAGAAGCCGGATCCCGCGACGCCCTGCACACCTCCGGCGCCGCCCCGGCCGCCCGCGTTCACCATGAAGGCGAAGAACAGGGCGAGCAGAATGGTGATCACCGGGATGAACACCAGGAACAGGATGTTGTGCCAGATGGCGCCCATGAACACGTCGTCCTGGAACAACGCCTTGTAATTGTCCAGGCCGACGAAACTGAACGTCTGGGACTGGCCCTTCCAGTCGGTGAAGGAGTAACCGATGGTCTGTACGTAAGGCCAGATCACGAAGATCAGATACAGCGCCAAAGGTGCGAGGAGAAACCCCGCGACGAACCGGTACTGCCCTTTTCGCATGGCATCCTGCCCCTGGTGTTCCGGGTGTGCGTGATCAGTCGCGGTGGTTCTTCTTGGAAGCCGGGTCCTTGGCGGCCTTGTCGACGGCCGCCTGGGCCCGCTTCAGCCATTCCTTCGGCTGAATTCGCTTGGCCATCAGCTCGTTGGACGCGTTCTGAATGGAGACGTCCATCTCGCTGTACCAGTTGGGGTACAGGTAGTTGAAGGTGTTGTCGCCGGCCGCCTTGGAGGCCTCGACGGTGGACTGCGTTCCGGGACGCAGCTGCACGCCGTCGCTCACGCCGTCCTTGAGGATGGTGAGCGAGTTGGCCTTCTGCGCGAAGAGCGTCGACCACTCCTTGGAGAGCATGGAGCGCATGAACTCCTGGGCCCCGGCGAGGTTTCCGGCCTTCGCGGGGATGATGAAGGGCTCGCCCGAGCCGGCCCGGATCGCCTCGAAGGGCAGCTTGTCCCCCGACAGGCTGGGCATCGGCATGAACTTCATGTCGAAGTCGGTGGGGGTCTGCTTCAGCTGCTCGTTCTCCAGCCAGGAACCACAGGTGATGAACGCGGCCTTGTACTGGTTCCAGCGGGTCTGGGACTCCGTGTGCGTCAGGGCGTTGGTGCCCGGCATGAGGTAGCCCTTCTCGACGACCTCGTAGATCGCGTCGATGGCCGCCGCCGCCGCGTCGCTGCCGACGAACGCCTTGGGGTCCAGGTTGTCGATCGCCTTCATGGCGTCCAGACCGCCCTGCTTGGCGATCAGGTCCATGATGGCGACGTTGATGTAGTACGGGTACTTGCCCTGGTGGGCGAGACCGCCCATGCCCTGCGACTTGGCTTCCTTGCAGATGGCGAGGAAGGCGTCCCAGGTCTTCGGAACCTCCCAGCCCTTCTCCTTGAAGAGCTTGCCGGAGTACCAGAGGCCCCACACCGTGTAGATGTAGTTGAGGGACACGACCTTGCCGCCCTGCAGGCCCGGGTCGAGCGTGCCCGGGATCAGGGTGTCGCGGACCTTCTTGGACGGGTCGTCGATCGACGGGGCGTCCAGGACCGCGGCCAGGTCCAGCAGGTTGCCGTTCTTGTAGAGCACGTCCAGCTTGATCTGCTGCGCGCCCGAGTCGTCGACGATGTCCGGCGGGTTGCCGCCGTTGAAGCGCGGCTGGAGCTTGCCGGTGATCTCCTGGGTGCCGGTGTGGGCGCTGGTGGTGCCCCACTTCTTGTCGAACGCCGCTTCCCAGGCCTTGGCGTAGTCGTCGCCGTAACCGCCCTTGAAGACGACGACGTCGAGCTTTCCGCCCTTTGCCACACCGAAGGGGTTGGTCTTGCTGGTCTTGGCCTTGTCCTTGCCCTTGTCGCCGGAGTTGTCGTCGCCTCCGCCGCTCGCACACGCGGACAGGAAGCTCATCGTGGGTACGGAGATCAGACCGAGTGCGGCCGACCGCTTGATCAGATCGCGCCGGCCGACACCTTCGGGGCTGCTGTTCTCGGCGGAAGTGGATCCCATGCTCAAGTCCTCGCCTTCTCCAGGACTCAGGCGGTGAACCGGATCCTCCCCGGCACCGCGGTTAGGTCAAGCTGGGGTCGTGCATGAGGGATTCAGTGGGTCAACGCGGCGATCCCTGCCCTTGTAAACGGCCGCCGACGCCCGATTCCCCCTGGTACATGCCTGTCCGCGGCCGTCGAACGACTGGGCGGATGCCGACAGGTATAGTCCACTTCCCGCCAGCGGAGCAAGATCGAATGCAGGTTTGCCCGCGGGTCTTTTCCGAGTTGAGACCTCCCGGAAATATGGGGCGACCGACCCCTCCCCGGCAGAAGATCGACACGGCGTCAATCTCCCGCCTTGGGAGTAATGCGCACCTCGCCGCGCGACATTCTCCCCGGATGCCACATCCAACACCCTTGACACCGCTGACAACTTGACTCCCTACTGGTCCTTGCGCAGCAGAATTGACAACGTTGTCCGCGCGCGTGCGAGTGAGTCGAAGGGGCGCGCCGGTATCGGGAGAACGAGTGCACGTGGGCCCTCGGGGCCGAGCGGGCCGCACTCCCGAATCCGGCTGGAGCGCCCTGAGGTGAACGCGCAAAACAAGCAGGGAGGGTCCTCGCGGATGCAGTACGGAGCTCGATACCGACGGAGTTCCTCGGCCCGGCCGAGATGGAGTTCCTCGATGACATTGGGGGTGGCAGCGCTTTCTCTGATCGTGGCCTCGCAGGGCACGGCGGTTGCCCTTCCGGCCCAGCGGGCCGCCGCCGACCGGCAGTTCGCCTCCTCATTCGAATCGGGCGATCCCGCGCCGGACTGGATCAATACCGTAGACACGGGACCCGACGGCAAGAAGCGGTCGTCCGGGGTCGACGGCGGTTACAGCACGGGCATCCCCGGCAACGTCACCGACCACGTCACGGACGTCCGCGCCAGCGCCGAGAACTCGGGATCCGGTGAGGTCAAGGAGAACCTCGTCGACGGTGAGTCGAGCAGCAAGTGGCTGACCTTCGAGCCCACCGGCTGGGTGGAGTTCGACCTCGACGCGCCCGTGAAGGTCGTCACCTACGCGCTCACTTCGGCCAACGACCACGACGAGCGCGACCCCGGCGACTGGACGCTGCAGGGCTCCGCGGACGGCAAGGACTGGAAGACCCTGGACACCCGCTCCGGCGAGTCGTTCGGTGAGCGGTTCCAGACCAAGTCGTACGACATCGCGAGCCCCGTGGAGTACCAGCACTTCAGGCTCGACATCACGAAGAACCACAGTGGGGGCATCCTCCAGCTCGCCGACGTCCAGTTCTCCACCGGCGGCACCGACGACCCGACGCCCAAGGACATGCTCTCGCTGGTGGACCGCGGGCCGAGCGGCTCCCCGACCGCCAAGGCGGGCGCCGGCTTCACGGGCAAACGGGCCCTGCGCTACGCGGGAACGCACCAGGCGGACGGCCGGGCGTACTCGTACAACAAGGTCTTCGACGTGAACGTGGCCGTCGGGCGCGACACCGAACTGGCGTACCGGATCTTCCCGTCGATGGCGGACGGTGACCGGGACTACGACGCCACGAACGTGTCGGTGGACCTGGCGTTCACGGACGGCACCCATCTGAGCGACCTGAACCCGGTCGACCAGCACGGGTTCGCGCTCACCCCGCAGGGGCAGGGCGCGGCCAAGATCCTTTACGTCAACCAGTGGAACGACGTCGCCTCGCGGATCGGTTCCGTCGCCGCCGGGAAGACGGTCGACCGGATCCTGCTCGCGTACGACTCCCCGAAGGGCCCGGCCAAGTTCCGGGGCTGGCTGGACGACGTCGCGCTGAAGACCGTCGCGCCCGAGAAGCCCAAGGCGCATCTGTCGGACTACGCGCTGACCACCCGCGGCACCAACTCCAGCGGCGGGTTCTCGCGCGGCAACAACTTCCCGGCGACCGCCGTGCCGCACGGTTTCAACTTCTGGACCCCGGTGACCAACGCGGGTTCGCTGAGCTGGCTGTACGACTACGCACGTGCGAACAACGCCGACAACCTGCCGACCATCGAGGCGTTCAGCGCCAGCCACGAGCCGAGCCCGTGGATGGGCGACCGGCAGACCTTCCAGGTGATGCCCTCGGCCGCGTCCGGCACCCCGGACACCTCGCGCACCGCCCGCGCGCTGGCCTTCAGGCACGAGAACGAGACGGCCCGCCCGTACTACTACGGGGTGACCTTCGAGAACGGTCTCAAGGCCGAGATGGCCCCGACGGACCACGCGGCGGCGCTGCGTTTCACCTACCCGGGCGCGGACGCGAGCGTGGTCTTCGACAACGTGACGGAGCAGGCGGGGCTGACCCTCGACAAGGACAACGGGGTGGTCACCGGCTACTCCGACGTGAAGTCGGGGCTGTCGACGGGCGCGACACGGCTCTTCGTGTACGGCGTCTTCGACGCGCCGGTGACGGACGGCTCGTCCTCCGGGGTCAAGGGCTACCTGAAGTTCAAGCCCGGCGCCGACCACAGTGTCACGCTGCGGCTGGCCACCTCGCTCATCAGCGTCGACCAGGCCAAGGACAACCTGCGCCAGGAGATCCCCGACGGCACGTCCTTCGGCACCGTCAAGGCGCGGGCCCAGAAGCAGTGGGACAAGCTGCTGGGCAAGGTCGAGGTCCAGGGCGCCACGCCGGACCAGCTCACGACCCTGTACTCCAGCATGTACCGGCTCTACCTGTACCCCAACTCCGGCTTCGAGAAGGTCGGTTCGAAGTACCAGTACGCGTCTCCGTTCTCCGCGATGCCGGGTCCGGACACCCCGACCCACACCGGCGCGAAGATCGTCGACGGCAAGGTCTACGTCAACAACGGCTTCTGGGACACCTATCGGACCACCTGGCCGGCGTACTCCCTCCTGACCCCCGGTCAGGCCGGTGAGATGGTCGACGGGTTCGTGCAGCAGTACAAGGACGGCGGCTGGACCTCACGCTGGTCCTCCCCCGGGTACGCGGACCTGATGACCGGAACCTCCTCCGACGTGGCGTTCGCGGACGCGTACGTGAAGGGCGTGCACTTCGACGCGGCGGCGGCCTACGACGCGGCCGTGAAGAACGCGACGGTGGTCCCGCCGGCCTCCGGTGTGGGCCGCAAGGGCATGACGACGTCCCCCTTCCTCGGCTACACGTCCACCGCGACGGGCGAGGGCTTCTCGTGGGCCATGGAGGGCTACGTCAACGACTACGGCATCGCCAAGATGGGCGAGGCCCTCTACAAGAAGACCGGCAAGAAGCGCTACAAGGAGGAGTCCGCGTACTTCCTCAACCGCGCCCAGGACTACGTGAACCTCTTCGACAAGAAGGCCGGGTTCTTCCAGGGCCGTGACGCGCAGGGCGACTGGCGCGTCGACTCGGCGAAGTACGACCCGCGCGTGTGGGGGTACGACTACACCGAGACGAACGGCTGGGGGTACGCGTTCACCGCGCCCCAGGACTCGCGGGGCCTGGCCAATCTGTACGGCGGCCAGGACGCGCTGGGCCAGAAGCTCGACACGTACTTCGCCACTCCCGAGACGGCCTCGCAGGACGTCGTGGGCTCCTACGGCGGGGTCATCCACGAGATGACCGAGGCCCGCGACGTACGGATGGGCATGTACGGACACTCCAACCAGGTGGCCCACCACGTCACCTACATGTACGACGCGGCCGGCCAGCCGTGGAAGACGCAGAAGGACGTCCGCGAGGTCCTCTCCCGCCTCTACACGGGCAGTGAGATAGGGCAGGGCTACCACGGTGACGAGGACAACGGCGAGCAGTCGGCCTGGTACCTCTTCTCCTCGCTCGGCTTCTATCCGCTGGTGATGGGCAGTGGTGAATACGCCATCGGCTCGCCGCTGTTCACCAAGGCGACGGTCCATCTGGAGAACGGCCGCGACCTGGTCGTGAAGGCACCGCGGAACAGCGCGAAGAACGTGTACGTGCAGGGCGTGCGGTTCAACGGCAAGAGGTGGAACTCCACCTCGCTCCCGCATTCGCTCATCTCCCGTGGCGGCGTGCTGGAGTTCGACATGGGGTCCAAGCCGTCCTCGTGGGGCAGCGGCAGGAACGCGGCGCCCGTCTCGATCACGAAGGACGACAAGGTGCCCGCGCCGCGGGCGGACGTCCTGAAGGGTGAGGGCGCGCTCTTCGACAACACCTCGGCGACGGACGCCACCGTCACGACGGTGGACCTGCCGACGGCGGCCTCGGCCAAGGGCGTCCAGTACACCCTGACGTCGTCCGGGGACCACACGAAGGCTCCGGCCGGCTGGGTCCTGCAGGGCTCGTCCGACGGCACCAAGTGGACCGACCTCGACCGGCGTTCCGGCGAGTCCTTCGCGTGGGACAAGCAGACCCGGGCGTTCTCGGTGGCGCACCCGGGCTCGTACGCGCACTACCGTCTGGTCCTCGACGGGTCGGCGACGCTCGCGGAGGTGGAGCTGCTGGCCTGACGCCACGTCGCACAGGAGCGGGCGCGGAGATCACTCTCCGCGCCCGCTCTCTCGTACCGGCCAGGCGGCCGCCGTCCCTCTTCGCTCAGTTCACGGCGAGGGTGAACACGTGGAGATCCGCGTTGTCGGGCAGTTTCACGCTCTTGACGGTCTTGCCGGCCGGGGCCGAGAAGGGCTTCGTCGCGAAGACGTACGTGGCGACGGGGTCCTTGTCCGCGCCCGCGACGTTGCGGTACGCGGCCCTGGCCACGGTCTCGTTGCCGTACTGGACGGTGCCGCCCCCGCCGCCGACCGTCCAGTCGGTGAAGGCGAGGTCGACCTGGTCGGTGCTTCCGTCGGTGTAGGTGACGGTGGCCGTGGCCCGCTGGTTTCCGTTGACCGCGCTGCCGATGAAGGACAACTGTGCGGCCGGACGCGCGAGTTCGATGCTCTGGCCGCTCGCCGTCGCGTTGTCGGGGCGGCCCGCGGGCGAGTCGGGCCAGGTGTAGGTGAGACCGTCCACGGTGCCCTGGCCGCCCGGGGTCAGGCCCGCGTCCGCGAGAGCCTGCCGGGAGTAGCTCCAGCCGCCGCCGTCGTAGTCGGCCTCGTCGTGGTCGCCGGCGTCGTCCGAGACACCGGTGTTGTCGTAGGCGGCCAGGAGCGACCCGGGAGCGGCGACGGTCAGCGCCACCGGCTGCTCGTACGAGGTGGTCCCGGACGTCACGGTGACCTTGACGTCGTAGAAGCCCTGCCGTGCCGTGTCGCCCGCGGTGAGGGTGATCGACCGGGCGCCGTCGGTCACCGTTCCGTCCGCGGGGGTCGCGGTCACTCCGTCCGGCGTGTCCACGTGGAAGCGGACCTCGGGGCCCGTGCCTCCGCTCAGCGACAGCGCGCGGATGTCGATCCGCGTGGTGCCGCCCGGGGCGAGCGTCGCCGCGGTCGGGCCGACACCGATCTGGTAGGGCTGCTCACCGTCGCGGAAGGACGGCGGGGCCGCGGCCGGGTCGCTGCCCCAGGTGCGGTTCGGGGTGCCGGAGAGCGTGTAGTCGAGGGTGCCGCCGTCGCGGACGAACGAGGCCGGGAGCCAAGGACGCCCAGTGGTACGGCCGTCGACCTTCAGCGACTGGACGTACGGAGCGTCCGCCGCGGCGCCCGCCGCCCGGATGACGATGTCGTTGCCACCCGGTCGTGCGATCTTGACGTGGGTGAACAGGGGTGAGGACAGGACGAGTTCGGCACGGGAGGGGACCTGGGGGTACATGCCGAGCGCGGAGAAGACGTACCAGGACGACATCTCGCCGAGGTCGTCGTTGCCGGGGATGCCGCCGGGCTGCGTCGACCACAGCCTGCTCATGGCCGCGCGGACGGTCTCCTGTGCCTTGTAGGGGGCGCCCGCGTAGTCGTACAGGTAGGGGACGTTGATCGACGGCTCGTTGTCCAGCTCCGACTTGTCGCCGCCGCTGCCCGTGAACGCCCAGCTGCCGTCGGCGTTGTGGAAGAACGTGTCGAGGCGGTCGAGCGCCTTGTCACGGCCGCCCATCGCCGCGAAGAGCCCGGCCGGGTTGTGCTGGACCATCCAGGTGTACTGGGCGGCCGTGCCCTCGACGAAGCCGTTGCCGGTGGCCGGGGTGAAGCCGGTGACCCAGCTGCCGTCGGCCTTGCGGTTGGCGATGTACCCGCCGGTCCGGTCGGCCGCGATGTTGAAGTTGTTCTGCCACCACTGGGAGCGCTCGGCGAAGTCCGCCGCCGTCCGCTTCTCCCCCGCCGCCGTGGCCAGTTGGGAGAGTGCGAAGTCGGCGCCGGACATCTCCAGGGTCTCGGCGGCGCCGCCCCAGGCGTTGGACACGGACGGCATGTAGTGCTGCTGGAGGTACTTGTCGAGCGACGGGCGCTGGCCCACGGACAGGACGGGCTTGCCCGCCGAGGACAGGTCCTGCTCGGTCGGCACGGTCGCCGCCTTCACCAGTGACTTCAGCGCGCCCCGCAGGTCGAAGCCGGTGCCGCCGAAGGCCCGGATGCCCGCGAGCGCGGCCGGTGAGGGGTCGCCGTTCATGACGTGGGTGCCGCTCGCGCCGTGCAGCCAGCGGTCCCAGACCCCGCCGTTCTGCCGGGCCAGTTCGAACAGCGACTGCGCGATGTCGGAGCCGGTGTCCGGGCTGAGGAGGGTGAGCAGCTGGACCTGGGAGCGGTAGACGTCCCAGCCGGAGAAGGTGCCGTACTGCGCCCGGTGGCCGCGGCCGACGACATGGACCTTGTCGTCGCTTCCCCGGTATCTGCGGTCGGCGTCACTGATGACGTTGGGATGCAGGAGGGCGTGGTACAGCGCGGTGTAGAAGGTGGTGCGGTCGGTGTCGCTGCCGCCGCCGACCCTGATCGCGCCGAGCCGGTCGCGCCAGGCGCGGTGCGCGGCGGACCGGACCGAGTCGAAGGACCGGGACGGCGGGTTCTCGGCCTTGAGGTTGGCGGCGGCGCCCGCCGGGCTGACGTACGAGATACCGACCTTGACGTTCACCGGGCCGGTTCCGGGGGCGAACTCCACGTAGCCGCCGGCTCCCTTGCCCGCGGCGGGGCGGCCGCCGCCGGAGAAGCCTCCGGTGCCGCCGCTCGCCTGGGTGGATCCCGGGCTCAGCCGGTCGTCCTGCCAGGTGCCGGTCGCCTTGAAGGAGCGGTCGAAGCGGGCGGTGAAGTACAGGGTGTAGTAGTCGCGCTGGCCCTCGGGGTCCAGGTATCCGCAGAAGTTCCCGGAGGTGACGGATCCCGAGACGGTCCGGGTCGCCGGGTCGATGCGCACGTCCGAAGCCGTCGAGCCCACCTCGGAGTTGGCGGTGCGGATCAGCAGCGAGGCCGCCTTGTCCGCCGGGAAGGTGAAGCGGCCCGAGCCGGTGCGCGCGGTCGCCGTGAGGTCGGCGGTGACACCGGAGGAGAGGCCGACCTTGTAGTGGCCGGGCTCGGCGGTCTCGTCCGCGTGCGCGAAGTCGGCGGCGTACACCGCGTCCTTGGTGTCGCTCGCCGGGGAGGAGGTCACCTCGCCCGCGTACGGGAAGAAGGGGATGTCGCCGCTGCCGCCCGCGCAGCCCGTGCCGGACATGTGGGTGAGACTGAAGCCCCGGACGCGGGTGGCGTCGTACTGGTAGCCGCCGGGCGCGGCCGTGCGGGTGGCGTCCCCGCGGGTGTTCTCCGGGCTCCAGGAGAGCATCCCGAAGGGCACGACGGCGCCGGGGAAGACGTTGCCGCCGTTCTTGGTGCCGATGAGCGGATCGACGTAGGCGGCGGGGTCACGGACGAGGTCGGGCGGGGCGGCGGTGGCGGCCACCGCGGGGGTGATCCCGCCGGCCGCCAGGACGACGGCGAGCAGGACGGTTGACGGACGGAAACGCATGACGCGGCCCCTCCTCCTTCGGACGGGTCGCGCACCACGGGTCGCACAAGCCGCAGGGACAGTAACGTGCGCCACCCGTACCACGGAAGACCGCGTCCGACGCGTCAGGCGCGCACGGCTCCCACCCCGCCGGCCCAGCCCGTCGCCACTGCTCCGGTCAACATGCTTGACATCGTTGTCTGTTGAGGCGGTAGAGTCATGTGCAGACCATCAGACAACGTTGTCGCACGCCATGGTCGTCACAAGCCACGCACCATCCGGGCCGGCACTCCCCCCGCCGGTCCTGGCTCGCGGACCGGGTGAGTCTCCCAGCATTCACCCGGTCCGCCCCGAGCGGATCCGGCGCCCTCCGTACGCGCCTTGGGACGGCCACCCCCTGTCCCGCGGGGACACCGCCTCCCCCGTCTCCCTCGCCTCACCGGCGCCCTGTCTCCCGCGTCGGCCTCGACTCCCGTGTCCGCGGCGGCCTTCGGCCGGGACGATCGCGAAGGTTCCCCGCGACAAGGGCCGGAACGGCGAAGGGCCGCACTCCTCGTGGTGAGGAGTTGGGCCCGCCCCGGGCAGACGATTTCCACTCGCCGGGGGTACTTTGGGGGAACGTTTGCGAGAACCGTAAGTCTGTATTGCGCCG